>JAPPLY010000079.1 GCA_028819305.1 Bdellovibrionales bacterium | reverse complement strand
GGTTAAACAAGAGTATAACCGTTGGAATAAACAAGTTATCAGTTATGGATCGTAACCCCCCCTTAGTAACTTGTCACCCCCGCGGAAGCGGGGGTCTCGTTCATTTAAAGATTTAAAACCTTAAACATAGGACCCATCCTCAAAGGCAGGTGTAAAAACCTGCCTTTTCTTGTTTTTAAAGAAAAAAATTTGTGCCAATGTTTCATTTTGATACACTTATTTGAAAATTTTGTTTTTAAAAATTAAAAAAAAAATGTATATTATTATATAGGTTTAAAAGTTCATAAATATTCTTGGTTCATGATACTTTAAGTTGACTTATAGAAGGCAGTTAAAAAAAAGAAGTTTTTTTGAAAATGTTTAATTATAATATTTGTGATTTTATTAAATATTAAGGGAATGAATCAATGAATGATTTTCTATGGAATAATTCGGTAAAGGGCCACTCTCCTCTCCTCTCCTCTCCTCTCCTCTCCTCTCCTCTCCTCTCCTCTCTAAAAAAATCTTCTGAACAAACATTTGTAGTCAAGCCTTTTCCTACAAAAAACATATACCAAACCGGTATAGAACTTGTAAAATCCGCACTCCTTTTCCCCTTCAAAAGAAGCGCACATAAAGGTTTTAGTATAGTCGAGCTACTTATTGCTATGGGAGTTATGACCGCAGCTGGCTTAGGGGTGGCTAAACTATCCGTAGATATGAAAAAATTCCAGAGAAACACCCTTATAACAAGTGAGATAAATGAATTTTCAGCTGCTATAGGGTATTATCTAAATCAAAACTGTAAAGCCGAATTAGCTGGGGAAATATTCCCTATTAATGCCACTAGCCCAACAGACCTGACCTTGGATCAATATGGATCTTTTGTAGATGTACCCGTACCTCAACTTAAAAAAGGCGTTAAATTTGAAGGAAAATATAAAATAGAAGAACTCACTTGGGAACATAAGTCCTCTATCCCTATCAAAGAATATAAAAGAGCGGGGGATACTTTAGAAGTAGCTGTGGCTAGTATTACTCTTAAAATGTCTGTCCTGTCAGCAGAAGAAAACGATGTTTTTATCCCTTTAAACCCCTATAGAATCGAAATCCCCTTCGTAATAGAAGATGATGGAACCAACAAAATAGTCAGAGACTGCCTTTCGGGAAGTTTAGGACCAGTAGGGGAGGATATATGCGAAACCATGGGATCGGAATACGATCCTAATCTGGACACATGTGCACCGAAAAAACATTGTTTTATTGTTACTTCCTTTGTTAATTGCACATCTGATAAAGGCTGGAACCCTACCTCTAGCCCCGCCTCCCCTTGTGAGACATTGGTTCTTCCTCATATTAGTTTAAATAGCAAAAAACAATACTTCAATTTCTATCATGATGATGCGGGGGGAGCACTGGGGACATGTCCTAGTGGGACAAAGATGATTTTCACGGGCAATATTATAAAAATGGGAGCAATGAGTTGCGGACCAGGGTGTCAGAACTCGTATGTTTCTGAGGGAAAAGTCTATTTCTGTGTGAAGTGTGATATGCCAGGGACAACACCATGAACCCAACAAGAGTAAGAACATAAGCTAAGGGAAATAAAAAGAAAGTAAAAGTAAGTAAATAAGTAAATAAGTAAGTAAGTAAATAAGTAAGTAAAAAAAAAGGAGGAGAGGATGATGTTAAAAAACAATAAAGGGGGAATGATTTTGTTAATCGCTATGTCAACGGCTTTAGCCAGTATGGTAGGTATGTCCGCTTATAAAGTCATAAAATACACACATGAAAGTCAAGTCACGAGAAACAAGTTTTCAAAATACCAATTACTGACCTTGTCTCTAAGATCATTAATGAGCCGTCCAGATGTATGTACCTCTGCTCTTAAAGATCAAAAGTTTGATCCCTCTCAATCTAAAATAGATGTGAATATAGCCTCCACTATATTGAAAGAGCAAAAATTTATACAAAACATAAAAGACATAGAGAACAGCAAGTTTTTGTTATTAAATAATGGCTTTACAAATGATAAGCAGTTAGTTAGCTCCAGTGATATCCTCTATACATACAGAGCGGATTTAGAGGTTTGGCTTCCTCAATCAAAAGGGGAGTTGTTTTTCAATTATAAGAACTTAAATTTACGTATTCCCTTATATGTGAATATAGATAAAGATAATGACATTAAAAGTTGTTATGGTGTTTATTCGCAAGCGGCTCAATGTGAAAGATACTGGAAAAGTTGGGATGAATCAGAAACTGATTTAGATCAAAAGTGTAACCCTGACAGACAGTGTATTTTATATTCCGCCAGTACTTGTGCTCCTCCTTCTGTACAGATAGCTATTGCCGGTGTTCAGGTGAGTAGCAGCTCCAGCAGTACCGGGGGTGGTACCAGCGGAGGTGGCGGTGGTGGTAGTGCTATGAGTGAATATGTGAAGGCCGGACGAGCTGTAGATACAGGAATAAACATGATCTCACAAATGGAGACAATAATAAAGGAATACGAAAAAAACTTAGATGACATGAAAATGAAATTTGAATTGCTGAAAATTGACCTTGATAAGATAAAAACAACATTAGACACAGAAACTCAAGCATTACAAGCAGCGCAAGCCGCTTATAATAGTTGTATGGCTCCCTGTGCTATCCCCTGTTCCTGCCCTCCACGAGACCCCGACGATGAAGACTACTCCTGTGGTTGCCCTACTTGTCTTTGTGGAGCTGAAGCTCAAGCTGTTTCTGAGGCTCAAGAAAGAGTAAATCAAGTACAAACTGAATTTAATGAGATAAATGCAAACTTTAACTATTTAAAAGATATATTACAAAGCGTGGAAAAGATGAACGATATAAATGGGTATATTCTAGCACTAACAAAATTCGAACAGGACAAGGAAATGTACCGCCTAAAACTATTCCATGGAAAAAAGTTTCTTAAAAACGTCGATGAAGGTATACTATTCCTCTTGAAGCAAGACGAAGGATTTCAAAAGATACAATCAGAAAAACAGCGTATAGGTGATAAATATTTTGCCGGTAGGGACCCGAGTGGGAGTATTTCATACAGTCAGCGAGGTTATCTAGACCACCGACTTCACGGAACAATAACACTTCCTGACACAGATGCTATACAACAAGAATATAATAAGATATATACAAATTATGAGATGGATAAGATACCTACAGAGCACGGGATAGTGACACATCCAAAGATAGATTTTAGGGGTCTCACAGTTTCTTCCGATCCTTATTCGGGGACTCTGGTGCATCATGAAATAACTAACTTAGAAAAACAGATACTTCACACTACTGAACCATCAATCAAACCGCCAGTTCCTGGGGGACCTGTTTCTCTTAATGATGGCGAAACATGGAGAAGGACAACGTTATCATTCAAAGAGGGTCTAAACAAGTTTAGAATTCACAACCAACTACTCTATTCTACTATTTCTAACCATAGCGGAAACAATCAACCAGTAAATGAATTCACCAGCCCATCTAGTTCTACACACCCCATTCAAACTGATATGGAATATATGTGTCTATGGTGTAATGAGCATAGGAAAAAAAGGTTGGTTCAAGATGCCGAACAAGACCCGGTTTTAAATGAAATGCAAGTAGCACAACCCCAACCCCCATCCCCGTAATCAGATAGAAGAAACAGACCCTGTTTGACCCCTGCTCTTCGCGAAGCTTTCCTCGCAGTGACAGGGATCAAACCACGGGGATTATGGGTACATTAAGAAAAAACCTTAGGTTTAAAACCCTCTTTATTGATAAGATAAGCGCTGTTCCCTGTCGCTTTTATCACAAACAAACCCTGCCTCTCCGCATATTTACTAGCCGATTCATCTGCTCTTAAATAGGCCACAGCTCCATAAATAACCTTACCCCTATAAGATGAAAGACGATCACTAAACTTCTTTAAACCCTCTAAAAAATACTTAATATGTTGTACCTTTAAAGTGGTTTTTACCTCCACCACCACAGCTTCGTCTCCGTTACCGGCTACAATGTCATACTCGTAACGATCCTCACCGTGCTCTCTTTTTATATTCATGTAAGTGTGTTTAACATCTATGCCTCTTTCATTTAAAACTTTTACCAGGTCCCCTTCTACAAGGCTTTCCATAAGTTTGCCCCACTGGGTTTCAAAAAGCTCTTTCGCCTTTTTTAAACCCTCGTTGACCTTTTTATTTTCCGCCGAGAGATCTTTGATTATCTGATCTATTTCAGCTTTTCGCCTGTCTGCTTCCGCCTGCCGCTTCTCTGCTTCCGCCGAAAACCGCTCTAAATTCCTTTGGGTCTCTCTTATCAGGCTCCAAATCTCATCTGCTGGTGATATTGTGGATTTACTCATTTTCATCTCCTTTCTTTATAATACCATAGTTTTTTAAAAACCAGATATGCAAAATCCATGCCTAAACCCAAAAGGGTTTTAATTGGCGAGCTTATACAAAAAACAACCAGGAGAAGAGATAAACCCAATGGGTTTTAATTGGGAAACTCCTATAAAATCTATGATAAATTTATCTCTTTAAACTCAATGAAAAACTTCAGGAGAGAACAGAGTTTAAAAGCGAGTTCGGCTTTGAGCACAGAGCGGCTAACAGTCGCCCTGTGGCAAAACGCATGTCCGAGCCTTTTAAATCCTAGTTCTCTTCTGAAGAGTTTGCAGCTTCTACAACTTCAAACTTGAATATTTATTTAATAAGTCATAGTATAAATAGCCGTTATGGACTCCTATATTTTATCAGCTAAAAGAACACCCATTGGTTCCTTTATGGGGGCACTTTCCTCTACCCCCGCTCCTCAATTAGGGTCACAAGTTATTAAGTCTCTATTAAAATCAAATAATAACAAAACAATTGTACCTATTGAAGATATACAAGAATGCTTTATGGGGCAGGTATTGACGGCTGGATCAGGTCAAGCCCCTGCCCGCCAGTCCGCTCTTTATGCTGGGTTAAAAAACACCACTCAATGTATGACTATCAATAAAGTATGTGGTTCCGGTTTAAAAGCTGTTATGCTAGCTCAAGATTCCATTGCTTTAGGTCGCTCTGATGTTGTGATAGCGGGAGGGCAGGAAAATATGAGCCTCACTCCTTATTTACTACCTAAAGCCAGAGTGGGATTACGCTTAGGCCCTGGAAATATAGAAGATGGAATTATCAAGGATGGCTTATGGGACCCTTATCACAATTTTCACATGGGAAATGCGGGTGAAATTTGTGCCAGAGAGCATAAAATAAGCCGTGAACAACAAGATGAATTTGCCGTTAAGAGCTATAAAAAAGCACAAAAAGCACAACAGAAAGGGCGATTTCAACAAGAAATAGAGGAAGTGGAAGTATCATCTAAGAAAACAAAACTTACTGTAAATGAAGATGAAGAACCTGGTAAGGTCCTTTTTGATAAAATTTCTCATTTAAAACCAGCCTTTGAAAAAGCAGGAAGTATCACTCCTGCTAACGCTAGTAAGATTAATGATGGAGCAGCCGCCTGCCTAATTGTTTCAGAACAATATATGAAATCAGAAAAACAAAAACCTCTAGCTCGTATTATTGCCCAAGGTCATTTTGCGCAAGCTCCAGAATATTTTACAACAGCCCCTGTGCAAGCCATAAGAAATTGTTTACAAAATGCTAATATGAAACTCTCTGACATTGACTTGTTTGAAATTAACGAAGCCTTTTCTGTTGTAGCTTTAGCTGTTTCCAAAGAATTAAACATCCCTGAAGAAAAACTCAATGTGCATGGAGGGGCTGTAGCTTTAGGACATCCTATTGGAGCCAGTGGCGCACGTATTTTAACTACTTTGATATATGCTCTTCATCAATATAATAAAAAGTACGGAATAGCCGGTATCTGCCTTGGTGGAGGGGAAGCCGTAGCTGTTTTAATAGAAAATAAAACCCTTGATTTTCCTTAAAAAATCAAAGATATTTTTTTAATGTAATGGGGTGTCGGCAAGTGGTAAGCCAACGGTTTTTGGTACCGTCATTCGCAGGTTCGAATCCTGCCACCCCATTGTTCTGGATTCCCGCTTTCGCGGGAATGACTTTGCAGGATTCGAAGCGAAGGAGCAACCTGTGTTATTTGCGACCTTATGGAAGCAAAGAACACAGGGCAGAAAATCAGGATGATTTTCTGAGTGACTGAGGGGGGCCTGCGCAGTGAGTGAGCCGGATGCGAACGAGCGTAGTAGGCGAATCCTGCCACCCCATTGTTCTGGATTCCCGCTTTCGCGGGAATGACTTTGCAGGATTCGAAGCGAAGGAGCAACCTGTGTTATTTGCGACCTTATGGAAGCAAAGAACACAGGGCAGAAAATCTGATTATGTTTCTTTCCAAAAATAAACAAGCGTAGTCAACTCGTGTTTGATCTTCTCCTACACAGGAACAGAGCTTTATGGTTTTCCATTGTAATAGTGATAAACCCTTCAGAAGAAAGCAGGATTAAAAAAATCAACTAAAGCTCATTTCCTTTATTTGAAGTCTTTTAATTTTATCCCTCAACTTAACAGCTCTTTCAAAATCTAGTTTTTCACTGGCTTTTTTCATTTCTTTTTTAAGAAGAGATATTTCTTTTCTTAAGTGTGTTATCTCTTTTAAAGATTTTCCTTTTTGAAATTTCTTTTTTGTCAAAATTTCTTCTTGTAAATCATCTTCAAATCCGTAAATTTCCATTAAACCTTTAGGGGCTGGTTTTCTCACACTACGTATTTTAATTTTATGTTTTTGATTAAAATTATGCTGAAGATGCCTTCTTCTTTTAGTTTCCTCTATAGCTAAACTCATAGATTTTGTTTCTGTATCTGCATATAAAATAACTTGCCCATTAATATGTCGTGCTGCCCGACCAATAATTTGAATTAAAGATCGGCGGGATCTTAAAAAACCTTCTTTGTCCGCATCCATAACAGCCACCAAACTCACTTCTGGTAAATCCAAGCCTTCTCTTAATAAATTAATACCCACAAGCACTTGAAAAACACCCATACGCAGATCTCTTATTAATTCCATTCTCTCAATGGTTTTTATATCACTATGTAAATATTTAATCTGAACACCCTTAGATTGATAATGGGCGGCTAAACTTTCTGCCATTTTTTTAGTTAAAGTCACCACTAAAACTCTTTCTTTTTTCTTTTCCCGTTTTTTAATCTCTTTTAATAAATCACTTACTTGGTTCAAAGTAGGGCATACAAACACTTCTGGATCTAATAAACCTGTAGGCCGGATAATTTGTTCTATGACCTCTCCCCTACTTTGCTTCATTTCATAATCCCCGGGAGTCGCAGAAACATACACAACTTGATTTATAGATTTTTCAAATTCCTGAAAATTTAAAGGACGATTATCTAAAGCAGAAGGAAGACGAAATCCATGCTGAACCAAAGTTTCCTTTCTACTTCTATCTCCTCGATACATACCTCCTACTTGCGGAACACTAATATGGCTCTCATCTATAAACAAAAGGTAGCTTTTAGGAAAATACTCTAATAAAGTAGGCGGAGGCTCTCCAGGAGCACGCCCGGTAAAATGACGGGAGTAGTTTTCAATACCAGGACAGGTGCCCATCTCTTTTATTATTTCTAAATCATAAAGAGTTCTTCTTTTAAGTCTATCATACTCTAACTTTTTATTTTTATTGGCCAGTAACTGCAGATGTTGTTTTAATTCCTCCTTTATAGACTTAATGGCTTTTTTATTTGCCTCTTTCGTACTTACATAATGACTGCCTGGATAAATAGAAACATAATGTAGCTCCTTTAAAACTTGACCTTGAATAGGATCTACCAGGCCAATAAAATCAATATAGTCTCCAAAAAATTCAATACGAAAAGCTGTATCTTCCTCATAAGCGGGAAATACTTCCACTCTATCCCCTCGAACACGAAAAGTACCTCGATGAAAATCAAAGTCTTTTCTCTGATACTGCATCTCCACTAAAGCTCTTAATAGAGTATCTCTTTTTATATTTTGATTTATATATAAATGCACCATTAAATCTTTGTAAGAATCAGGGCTTCCCAATCCATAAATACAAGATACACTGCTGACAATAATAACATCTTTTCTTTCTAATAAAGCCATTGTGGCAGAATGTCTCATACGATCAATTTGGTCATTAATACTAGAGTCTTTTTCGATATAAGTATCCGTAGAGGGAAGATAAGCTTCCGGTTGATAATAATCATAATAACTTACAAAGTATTCTACTGCGTTTTTAGGAAATAGTTCTCTAAATTCAGAAAATAACTGAGCTGCTAAAGTTTTATTAGGAGCTAAAACCAAAGTGGGTTTTTGCATCTTTTGAATAACATTAGCCATAGTAAAAGTCTTACCTGAACCCGTTACCCCTAATAGAGTTTGATGTTTTTCTCCTGTTTTTAAATTCTCATAAATAGTATGTATAGCTTCGGGTTGATCTCCCGCCACAGAGTAGTTTGTTTTTAACTGAAAGCGAATGAATTCCTTTTTTTCTAATTTGTTATTTTTTTTGAGACGATTTCCCAATGTTAATATCTCCTTATTGATCTACCTCCTGGACTGGCACATTTGTCTTGTTTGCATTCTATACAAATCTAATTTGATCCCTACGACCCTGATCCCACGAAAGTAGAAGACGAGGACATGGTTTTTTAGTCATCTCTTTGTTCTCCTAAAAAAAGAGCTAGCTACGAAGGGTGCAAACATGTCCCCACGAAGCTTGTCCTCGCAAAAGCAGGGAGCGGGAAATTACTCGCCCCTCTTGTTCATGGGAGTAAAGTCGCAGAGATGAAACAAGATTAGTATAGCTTACTTTATTAAATCTCTAATGCCGGAAATAGTCTCTTGAATCTGATTTATTTTTTTAAAAATTTTTTTTTCTGAAGAAAGTTTGTTTCTGTATTGACGGTTTTCTCTTTTAAGCTCTTTTAAAATTTTTTTGGCTCCTTTCACTGAAAACCCATCTCGATATAGCAACTTCTTAATCAATAAGGCTGTCTCTACATCTTTTTTAAAGTAAAGCCGCTGCCCATTAGACATTTTTTGTGGATGCAAATATTTAAACTCCATTTCCCAATATCTTAAAACATGCGTTTTCACATTTAAAATTTCTGCAACTTCGCCAATTTTGAAGGATATTTTAGACGGAATATTTTGAATTTCATTAGCCAAAGTAGGATCAAAATGCCCTGGCTGAATAGAGTTTATTAATTCCTCTGTCATCAACTACTTCTCCCACTCTATAAAACAAAAGAATAAAAAACTATTTATCATTGACCTTTTTTCTTAAAATAGGACTGGGATGAAAAACCAACACTCTACGCTCTTCAATCATCAGCCCGCGTCCGGTTTTAGGATCCCGTCCCATTCTAGCTTTTTTATCACGTAATAAAAAGTTACCAAAGCCTGATAACTTTACATTGTAATGGGAACATAACTTTTCTCTAATAATATCAAAAACAGAATTAACCAGATCAGCAGACCGTTGCCTAGAGTAACCTATTTTACTATATAAATCCAGATAAATATCCGCTTTCGTTAAAGTCTTTATTTTTTTTTTATTACTTTTATTATCCATAAATATCCTTATGAATTAAAGTGCTCATATCCAAAGTTTAAATTATCACTTCTTAAAACAAAATCAGTATAAGATAAAGTTCTCATTCAAGTCAATGTCTTTATATTCATAAAGATTCCTATTTTCCGATTAAATTAAGAGATTTTTGATCTTCTCTTTTTTCTCCCAAAGAAAGAGAGACTCTGAAGGGAGCGGTTTCTATTGTTATATTATCTTAATTTCACAGGATAAGAAGACAGCAAATCCTTTGTTAGTCTATCTTGAAGTTTTTTTAAATCATCTTCTCCAAGAGTTTTTTTATTTGATTGTAAAGTCAAGCGGAAAGTCACGGAGCGGGTATTGTTTTTTAAAGTTTTTTCGTTTTCATAAATATCAAAAATCTCAACATCACGACAAATAGGCCCTATTAACCGCTGAATACCTTGAATTATATGTCCCGCTGGAAAATCTTTAGGAACAAGTAAAGATAAATCCCTTTCTACTACGGGAAAAGGAGATAAAAGCTGAAATGGTTTTTTCTCAATTATCTTATCAAAAAGAAACTGTATATCCATTTCCGCTAAAGCCACATCCTCTCTTACTTTATAATCTTCAGCATAAATAGGATTTAAAGAACCAATATAAGCCATTTCTTTATCTCTCACTTTTAAAACCATATATTGATAAGGATGGATAAAAGGGGGGATATAAATAGGCCCAGAATTACTTTTTTCATCGGGAGTTACCGACACCCACTCATAATTAAAAATACAAAAATTATCCAAAAGGATATTAACGGCGGTTTTTAAATCATATATACAGAACCGGTCCTGGTTTTTTTCCCATAGATTTTTTTTCTGCCCCCAAGCTACAAGCCCCAGATGTAAGTTTTCTTTGTAATCGTTTTTTGTTTTATTCCTTTGAGTAGGAGTAGAGGAGGCAACCTGATCATCCTTGTTTGGATGAGAAAAATGAAATATTTTTCCTATCTCAAATAAGCGTCCTTTTAGGCATCCATGTCGAATACTTTGTTGCGCATTTTTAAACAAAGAAGGAGCCAAACTTAGCCTCATCATATTATATTCTGCACTCAGGGGATTTCGAATAAACACAGGGGAGTTCATCTTGTTTTCTATTGCCGATTCTGACTTTGGAAAAGAAGTTATTTTATACCTTTCGGGTATTATTTTTCTGTGGTTTTCCATTCTCTGATCAGCCCGGCCCTTAAAACCGGAATTTTTAAGCACGAGCGATATATTTGTTCCTCGTTTTAAAAAAGAGTCGGAAAATTTTTGAGATATAAAACTGTGATTAATGGCTTGGTAAAAACCTTCATGGGCCAGAATACGTGCTACACGTGTGGATAAAGTATATTCTTTCTGATCTTCTTTTGGAAAATCATTTAAATAAGAAATGGTCTCCGGGATTTTATCGTAACCTTCCAAACGAGCGTATTCTTCAATAAGATCTTCTTTTATGTTCAAGTCAAAACGAAAAAAAGGGCGGGAAACTTCTGCTCTTTCCATCATCTTCTGTCCCATCTTTTCCTCCCCAGTTTGAATATGGCAACCCAAACCCCTCATCCAATCTTGAAATTTTGTAAAAGAGACATCCATCCCTAATCTGCGCTCTAAATCCTCTTTTTGAATTTTAATAGGTCTCACTTTAGAAGATTTTTTCCAAAAATCATACTCGTCTTTTGATACTTCTCCTCCAGCCCACTTCTGAACTAAAACTATAGCTCTATGTAAATTTTCTAAAGTGCTTTCTGAAGGCACTCCCCTACTAAATAAATAAGAAGAATCTGTTTCAATATTAAAGGCTTTCGCTGTACTACGCACATGGGATGGATCAAAACAAGCTGACTCTATAAAAATATTTTTGGTATCAGACCGGATACCCGACGAAACTCCCCCAATCACTCCAGCTAAGGCTAAAGGTCCTTTTCCATCGCGAATACAAAGTTCTTTTCCGGTTAATTGGATTTCCTGATTATCTAATGTTTTAAATATTTCTCCTGGTTGAGAATAATCCACAATAATTTTATCTTTTAAGCAATCCAAATCAAAAGCATGTAAAGGCTGCCCCCACTGAATTAAAATATAATTTGTAATGTCCACAATGTTATTAATAGACTTAAACCCCAGATTTGTGAGATAAATCTTTAGCCAAAGAGGTGAAGGTTGAACATTTATACCATAAATAGCTCTACCGGCATAACGAGAACACAATTTTGGTTGCCTGACTTCCACACTCCATTTTTTTTTTGTAGATACTCCTGCCCCATTAATGTGCAATCTAAAGTCTGTTTTTTCGTTTAGGGACGAAGTTTTAAGAGGTCTTTTCAAAATACAAGACAGTTCCCTGGCCATACCAAAGTGACTTAAGCAGTCAGCCCGATTAGGAGTGATATTAATATCAAAAATGGTGTCATTTAATCCTCCTGCTAATGAGGCAAAATCAATACCTGTTGCCGTTTCTTTTGGTAAAAGAAAAATACCACTGTCTTTTTCTTCTAAAGACGCTAGCCCTAATTCATTTAACGAAACCAACATACCTTCACTTACTTCCCCTCGAATTTTCTGTACCTTTATTTTTAATGGCCCTGGTAAGACAGCCCCTGGAAGGGCTAAAATGGCTTTATCTCCCTCTCTAAAATTAGTAGCTCCACATACAATAGAGTGCGTTTTTCCAGATGAGCTTTGCACTTGACACAAACTAAGACGATCAGCCGAGGGATGCGGCTTTTTTTCTTTTATCTCCCCCACCACCAAATGACGATATTCTTTTTTTGTCCACTCTTCCACTTCAAAACCACAAGAAGAAAGCTTTTCAGTTAATTCATTTGATATATTAGAAAAATCTTTTAAATTTATAAAATTACTTAAAGAATTAAAAGAAAATTTCATTATTATTACCCCCTGCCATCAATAAGAAAATTGCTCTAAAAAGCGAATATCATTTTCTAAAAATAACTTAATATGAGGGATACCATAATACACTATCGCCAATCTTTCCACACCCAAGCCAAAAGCAAAACCTTCCCACTTTTCAGGATTAATATGGGATAAAGCTAACACTTTCGGATGCATCAAGCCACATCCTCCTATTTCCATCCAACCACTATGTTGACACATAGAACAGCCTTTTCTCTCACATATAGGGCAAGAGCAATCGTATTCTGCTGAAGGTTCCGTAAATGGAAAGTAACTGGAACGAAATCGCACACGGGTGTTTGAACCAAAAAGTGTTTTTACAAAATAAGACAAAGTCCCTTTTAAATGAGCCATAGAAACATGTCTATCAATAAACATCCCTTCCACCTGATGAAAAGTAGGAGAATGAGACACATCATTATCCCTACGAAATACCTTTCCCGGCGCTAATATGGCTAAAGGCGGTTTTTCCGCTAACATACTGCGAACCTGAATAGGACTGGTATGGGTACGTAAAACATGGTCCGAATCTATATAAAAAGTATCTTGCAAATCACGGGAAGGATGATTGATGGGAATATTCAAAGCCTGAAAATTATTCCAATCACTTTCAATCATAGGGCCTGTTCTCACACTATAACCTAAAGATTTAAAAATATTTACTGTTTGTTGTATGATTAACTGTACTGGATGTAAGCCTCCTTGATTTTTGGAAGGACCAGGTAAACTGATATCTACTACTTCCTCTTTCATTCTCTGCTCTAATTCCTGCTTTTTTAATCTATGAAATAAAGATAAATAAGACTCTTCTAAAGCTTGTTTTTTTTCATTCAACCATTTTCCAAAAATAGGCTTCTCTTCTGGAGCCAGGTTTTTCATCTCTTTCATTATCTTTTGTAAATCACTCTTACTTCCCATAAATCGAGTTTTTAACTCATATAATTTTGAAGAATTTCCAGCCAATTGGAAAGCCTGTTCAGCTGACTGAAAAAAAACTTTTAGTTTGTCTTTAAGTTTTTGATTATTATTTTGATCCATAACAGTAATTCCTTAGAAAACGGACTTTCATTTTCCATTTCATAAAAATATATTTCCATGATTATACTTTTACAAACTGAAAATTCAAATACGAATGTTTTTCAGGAGAGAATCAGCATTATAAAAAACCAAATGTCAGTTGATTTCTTAAATGAGCAGGTGGTAACTGAGACCACAAGCTCAAGACACAACCTCCCGCCCCAGAACCAGTAGGTTTTGTCGCTAATGCTCCCTGCTTTTTTAAAAACTGAATATGTTCTCTCATATTCTCATTTATTAAACCCCACTTTATAAAACAATCTTCTGAAAGAGAAAAAGATTTTTTCAAAAGAGTAAGCCCTTTTTCTTTGTTTTTCTCTTTTAAACCTTCTTTAGCTTTTAAGACAGCCTTTTCCATTTGCCGATTGAGCTTATCTGCTTTTTCAGGTTCCTTTTTCCAAAACCGCTGGACTTTCTTCACATTTACCTTTGTCGAACTACTTTGGTTACAATGAGATAAAAAAATCAAAGGTTTCCAAACAGGGTTAAACTCTTCTATTATAGTTTTGAACTGTGTTGCCTTATTTCTTTGGTGGAAGTTATCCACAGCATTCGCACCCATCCACCGATATAAAATAGGTTTTCCTGTTAATACCGCAGCTATATCCACTCCACTACTAAGCCCGTGTAGAGAGTTTTCTAATTGATGACAAAAAGGGAATAGGTCTTCCTCCTTTAACCAATTCAAATAATAAAATAACTTACCAATTAAAGCACAAACTACAGCTGAAGATCCTATTCCAGCAGCAAAAGGTATTTGAGGATGGAGCCTTATTACTCCTTTAAGAGGATCACAGGATTTAGCTATATTTTGTAATGCTTGATCTAAAACAGAAGAAAAAAAAGAAGCAAAGTTCCGGTGTGTAGAAAACTGGGTCAAGGGATTTTGTTCCTCTACTATTTTCAAATTGTTTATACTTGTTCTTTGATAATGAAGCTTAATAAAATAGGTCGGCAAGGGAAATACTAAAGCAGGATAAGATCTCAAAACAGCGTACTCTCCAGCTAAAATCCATTTTCCATAAACCGTAATGCCATTTTCTATATTCATAAAAGCCTTCTTATAAATTTTGTAAGATACTAAAAATACTATAAAAATCTATATTCTATCCAAACTGATTTCATTAAAAATATTTTTATTGACATGCTGCATATAAATCCTCTATATTACTGTCTCTTTTTGAAACAGTATCTATAAAAATCTAAAAAAGCAAAGGAGTGCGTAAATGAACAAAAAAATCAAAATACTATTTAAAAACTTAACTATTTCTGCTATTTCTTTGTTATTATTGCAAGGTTGTGCATTTATTCCATCCCCATCTCCTCAGCTGCAACTCTTAAGCAAAGATCAAATATCGGATCAAAGTCATCAAAAACATATATCCACAAATACAGCTCTTTCTCTTGTTATAAAAGAATTTCAAATAGATGATAATACAAACTTAGGTATAGCTCTTTCTGAGCTATACTTGGCTATTCTAACAGAAAACAGCCAACAATTCATAAATTACATATCCATTAAAGACGCTATACATGGAAAGAACAGCAATGAAATAGTTATTCCATTGGATCAAAACCATGCTACTAAAGCTAATAGCTTAGAAAAAATAGATATTTGTCTGGTCAAGGGAAGTTTAAATAATAATAACAATGCACTCCATATTGAAAATAAATGGAAATGTAAAAGCTTCACCCTAAGTGCATTACTACAACCAGAGCACAATATACCTGATTTTGCTTTGGAAGATAAGTCAGCCAAAACCCCTCATGTCACTTTATCACTCATGAGTTATACCGAATAGAGGTATAAAATCCCCGTTCCCCGACTGCCTTCGTGCTTTCGCGAAAACAAGTTTCACAGGGACATGTTTGCAAACTCCAAACTTCATTTACCATTAGGGAAAAGATTGCAAACGCGAGGAGCAAATAAGATCAGTATAATTTAAAAAACAGGTTCCGGCTCTCCTACCGGTTTTACGGAAGAAAGCTTATCCGCACTTTCTTTTTCTTTCTTTTCCTTTTCTTTCCTCTTTTTAGATGATTCTGCCCTTTCTAACTCTAATGCCATATTATGCTCCTGACGCTTTTTTTCCAGTGCATCCAAGTCCGCTCCAGAAATAATCATATCCACCTCTTCACCATTAATAGTTTCGTATTGTAATAGAGCCTTCGCCATCACATCCAAGTAGTTTCTATTCTTTTTTAAAATATCCAAAGCTTTTTGATGAGCTGTACTGATAAGACGATACACTTCCTGATCCACTTCTTTTGCCTTAGCCTCCGAATAGTCTCTACCCTTTGTGTGCTGAATTCCTAAATAAACCGGGCCTTCTCTTTTTTCTAGTGCTAAAGGCCCCAGCTTTTCACTCATACCCCATTCACATACCATACGACGGGCTAATTCTGTAGCTTTCTCAATGTCATTACCAGCCCCTGTTGTGTAATCTTTAAACACCAACTCCTCCGCTGCTCTTCCCCCAAACAAAAAAGCCAAAGTGTTTTCCGCTTTGCTCTTACTAAGATTTAAAGTATCTTCCTTAGGCAAGGTTTGTGTTAAACCGAGGGCCATCCCACGGGGAATAATAGTCACTTTGTGAACAGGATCCAAATTGGGCAGCCTCCTTCCCACAAGGGTATGTCCCGCTTCGTGGTAAGCTGTAATTTCACGATCTTTTTCACTGATGACCATAGATCTTCTTTCCCTCCCCATAATGACTTTGTCTTTGGCTTTCTCAATATCCGACATTTCAATTTGATTTTTATCCAAATGAGCCGCCATAAGAGCAGCTTCATTCACTAGATTTTCTAAATCCGCTCCAGAAAAACCAGGTGTGCCTCTAGCAATTTTTTCCAACTCCACATGACTAGACAAAGGGACTTTCCGTGTGTGCACCTTTAAAATTTCATGACGGCCTTTTAAGTCTGGAATGTTGACCACAACACGCCTATCAAACCGCCCAGGCCGCAGTAAAGCCGTATCCAAAACATCCGGCCTATTAGTAGCCGCAATAAGAATAATACCCGCCTGACTTTCAAAACCATCCATTTCCACTAAGAGTTGATTTAGGGTCTGTTCCCTTTCATCGTGTCCCCCTCCCATACCAGATCCACGATGCCTTCCTACAGCATCAATCTCATCTACAAAAATAACACAAGGGGCATGTTTCTTTCCTTGTAAAAACAGATCCCGCACCCTAGAAGCCCCCACCCCTACAAACATCTCCACAAAATCGGAACCTGAAATAGTAAAAAAAGGAACATTAGCTTCACCGGCAACAGCTTTAGCCAAAAGGGTTTTACCGGTTCCAGGAGATCCAATGAGCAAAACTCCTTTTGGAATTCTCCCCCCCAGACGAGTGAATTTTTTAGGATTTTTTAAAAATGCTACAATTTCTTGTAATTCTTCTTTAGCTTCTTCTACACCGGCTACATCTTTAAAAGTTACTTTCTTTTTATCCGACACAAGACGGGCACGACTTTTACCAAAAGAAAGAGCCTTCCCCCCTCCAATTTGAATTTGTCGAATAAAAAAAATAAGAACACCAACAAAAATTAAAATAGGAAGCCAGTTCAGTAATAAAGAAGCCAAAAAAGAATGATCCGTATTTACATAGGAAGGGGTAATGCCTTTTTCCTGCAATAACTCAAAACCTTTATCTGTTACATTCCCCTGAATACGAAATTTTTTGCCTTTATGTTTTGCCTCTCCATTGGAGGTCAACTCACCTGTGATTTCCTGTTTAGTTGTGTTAAATATGATAGAATCTGGTTTAATATCTCCATCAGAAACAGCTTGTACAAATTTAGGATAATTAAAATCAGGCACATAAGAACTGCGGTGCTGCCCATAAATGTGAAAAAAAATCAACCCCCCAATTAAAAAAATTATCCACAAAGAAAACACCTTTTTACCAGATGGCCTCATTCGTTTGCCACTCGATTCCTTTGGCAAATTAAAATGCATTTTTACCCTCTCTATTTTTTTTAAAACTATACCCAGGAGGTATGATCCCCGTTTTCCCGGGGATAAACTTTTTTATAACTTCCCGGCCTTTTCCCGTGTTATGCCGAACCAGTATAGCATAACTAATTTAGAAAACAAAGGCAATGCCTATGCCAAACAGATCAGGAAAGGTCCCTTTTCAGAGACGATAGCTCTATGGCTTCTCTTATTTTTTTTCCATCGGTTGTAGCCACCGGGCACTCATTTCCCACTCCCTTTCTAGTAAGGAAAAAGTAAAATTCTTTTGAGGTCTCCTCATTTGTTTTATTAATTCCAGTATATGCTCAGACCGGTAATTACTAAATCCCTGCTCCCTCATATAATAAGCTAAAATTTTTTTCGACTCCTCCACCGGAAAGAAAAAAACAAAATCCCTTCTCACATTTTTATTTTCCACTATATTTTTATAGATTTTTTTTATTTCCTTTTGGTTACTGTTAGCCATATAAGCTATTACATCTAAAGAACGAAAAACAGCTTCCACAGAGCCTGGTCTTTTTTGTTCCAATTGCGGTAACCACCTGTATCGGATCCAATTCCTAAAACTATATTCCGTAGAACGATTACTAGGATCTTCGCACCATTTTAATTTCACTTTCTTAGCATAACTTATTACTTGAGAACGGCTGACATGAATAAAGGGTCTGAGGATCCTATTACACTCAAAAGACATAGCTGTCAGCCCCTGGCCTCCTGTTCCTCGAATAAGGCGAATTAAACGAGTTTCCAAAAGATCATTTGCCGTATGAGCCAAAACTAAATAATCCGCTTTTGATTTTTTTACACAATGAGAAAAAAGCTGATAACGATACTTTCTCAGCACAGCTTCATTCCATTTTTTTATATTATTTTCTTTTAAACCATTTCTTTTTTGACTCTTTATTTTACTATTGATACCAGTTCGATTTGCCTTTGTGGATCGTCTCTTTTTTTCTTCCACGGGAAGAGCATTTCTGAAGAGGGCCCTTTCTTGACCTGTTCGGCATACTTCTTCTATTCCTTTTTTAAATAAAAAAATATCGTTATCCACACAAAATTGTTCTACTGTTTTTGCAGCTTGATCCTGAAATATTTTTTGTTTTTTACTTTCAGAGCCATGATGCACATGTACCACAGAAAGAGAAAAAGGCACCACTCTCTTTAACTCCAGTAACAAAGATAAAAGAGCCATAGAGTCCACTCCTCCAGATACAGCTACCAATAAGTGACCACCCTTTATATGAGGAACTCGAAATTGTTTTAATACATGATGAAACAAAAAGTGCTTTGATTTCATAAATCCATTCTCTTTAAATATATACCCAGGAGGGTATTATTTTTCCACGGCTAAACTGAAAGCCACTTTGGTGGCTTTCAGGGGCAGCCGAGCCTGTAAATCCGTCATTTTTAACCCCGATCGGTATAATGTTCACTAAATACTTCTTTTGCTGTCTGACACCAAAGAGAAAACACTTCCTTTAAATCAGGACATAAATTGTAACTCTGAAAAGAGTCATGAGGGCGATGGGAAACCCCGCAACTTCTAATCAAATTAAAAAGCTCAAGATTATTTCGCACATTGATCGCTAATCCATGCTGACTTATTCCACCGGAAATATGAATACCAAAAAAAGCAATCTTACCTTTTTTTGTAAAAAGACCAGCCGCCTCTTCCCGTTTCTCAGTTAAAATACCATATTTTTCTAAAATATCCTGGGTTATTTTTTCCAAAATAGATAAAAAGTCCCTCGGACGGATTTTCCATTGCAAGAGCGACATAACTGGATAAATAACTAACTGTCCAGGAGAATGCAAGGTAGCCTGCCCTCCCCTTTTAATAGGCACTATTTCTATTTTCTTTTTTTTATATTCCTCAGAAGCTCTATTCAAATCGGTTTCTTCTTTGCCTCTTAAACCTAAAGTGATACAAGACGGACATTCAAATCCAATAAAAAAAGCTTTTGGAACTTTCTTGTTATACTGATCTTTTTTAAATTTTGTGATTTCCGTAATTTTTTTCCCAAGAGTAAAAGAAGTTCGAGGTTCACAAATGCCATACCGGTTCGGTATAAAAACCATCTTAGACGAATCAGAAATATTTGAACAAGCCCCTTGCAGCTTTTTTTTTAAATTCTGCTGCAAAACAAGGCTTTCACGATAAGCTATAGTCCCTTTCCAGATTGATTGTATAGCCACCTTATACCCCTCGGGTATGTCCCCCGTTTCTCACTTTCGTGAAGACATGTTTTCACGAGGACAAGCTTTTCCGCAACTTTTAAACGGGAAGCCACTTTAGTGGCTTCCCGTCCTCTTAGCAGTTGGATTTTTGAATCCAGAATTTTCAAATACGATCAGTATATTTTTCCATTTCTTTTTTTATGTGCACTCATCTATTTGTTTATTTGCACTTTTAAAATAATTTCATCATCCGCTATACGAGATGTACGTACATAAAAACCGGGAAAGACGGTATCCTTGATCTTCTCCGCGATAGCTTTAGTATTAGCGTTCGTACTAGCAACATAGGTAATGGACTTAGATCGAATAATATGTTCTTGAAGATTTTTTATATCTCTCATTTTAGAACTTAACAAATGGCTAAAACGATCAAAGTTTTTATAACTAACAAAGCCCTGTACGGTGATTTTCAGTAAATTAGATGAAAGCTGACCAGCTTCGTAAATAGATCTTAGCTGCACTCCAAGACCTTTTGTAAAATTTTTGTTATTATTCAGAAAAAAACTAACCGGATAGATCTCCTTTTTTCCCTCTATCTCCTTTTGTACTGGAATTTTCATAAAACGTTCTACTTCCGCCAATAATCTTCCACTTTTAGAATGATACACAGCCAATTCCACTTTTAAATTTAATATAGAATCTATATCGGACTCACGAACTTTTATAAAACCTGTCATCACTAAATGAGATTGAAAGAACCGAGCCAAAGTAAACACCCGTTTTTTTTTAGCTGTTGTAAATCTAAGATCATCAGGAATAAAATACGCACTTCCAGCTAACTCCGGGTTAATAAGGAAAAAACCATAGGACATCAATGTACTCTGTATCTGATCATAAAACTCCCTGATCTGCTTTTTCATGGAAGCTGATGAGGTTGTTTTCTCTATCCACCATCCATAACTTTTACGATGGATCAAATTTTCAAACAAAACGAGGGGTAAAATGCGTAAATGGGAAGAACCGGAATAAAAAAGATCTTCTTCTAGTAAAATTTTTTTTAGATTTTCTTCTGAAAAGCCGATTGTTACAGAAATAACAAAAATTTTATCCTCTTTTTCAATGGGAGGGGCTGTTTTTGTATATAAAATATAGCGGTTAGAATATGTTGATATTATTTGTCGTATTCGTCTTTTTTGTTCCTTTAATTTTGATGGTTCAATAAATTGCTCCATCAACTCAACAGATACTTCCTTCACGGCTGTCTGAACGGCTGTTTTTATATCTTTTGAACCCTGCTCCACCTCTACAACCGTTTCACCACCCCATACAAAACAAGGAAATAAGATTAAAAAATATACCTTAAATCCAAAGGATTTGATTTTTCTTACTAAGGTATATATAAAACACCACGGACACATACAAAGCTTTATAAATTACTTATGCCAAGAGGGGAATAAAAAAATTACCTTTTCTGCGCTTTTCGACGTTCCACTTCTACTATGACTTTTCCATAAATATTACGATATAACTTTGGATCTAAAATTTCATTTCCACGGGATCCTCCCATATTGTAAGAAGCCACTTTTTGAATAATCACCCGGGATTCCACATTATTTTTACGTATTTCCTCTAAATTCACCGACACCTCATAGGTTGTGCCAGTTTGATAGTTCTGCTGCCCGGATAAAACAGCTAATACAGCAAAACCGGAGGAAGTTCCTTTTGAAGAGTGAGCTACAATAAGCCCTCCCTGCATGTCTTGATTTTTAATTATGTATCCTTCATCCTGCAAAACAGTTTTAAAGGCCCTAAATACATTGTTATAGGACGAACTGTCAAAAAGCTTTACCTGCATAGCCCTTCTTTGTTGGGGTGAGATTTGCGTTGTCACACAACCAATAGAAAAAAATATAAAATAAAAAACCAACAATTTCATGTTTTATATCCCCTGACTTAGAATTGAGAACTCACAGCAGAATAATCTTTAACAATATTTTTATTATCAAAAGTAATAATTAAATCAAAACTATTAGAGGAAGCGGAAGAAAAAGCCTTAGAGCCACCAAAAAGAAGAAGCCCGCCTGCAAATCCACCAGATGCAGAGTCAAAAGACTGACGACTATAAGTCCATACTTCATCTCCATCTTTGTTTTTTGTAATGATATTAGGCGCGCCTATCAAATTTACAATTTCCGCTTGGGAGGTCACCCCTTTGTGTATTTTTGTTTTTACTATTCCAGGAGTTAAGTTAGACTTTTGAGGTGCTTTTAAGCTGGTACAAGAAGCTATGGAAAAAGTAATTGTCATTAACACGGTTAAGCTAAATACCACTGATCTTTTATACCAAACTGGTACAAAATACCCCAAACTTTTATTGCTGATAATGAGTTTCATTAAAAAACCGTCTCCTGCTATCTTGTTTTTTGATGTTTTCATACTCCCCCCTATAAAAAAACTTATTATACCTATCAAGTAACAGAAATTTCAACCTCTAAATGACATTTCTCCCGACTTCAGCACAATACGATGCAACAAATAAACAATATCAATAACTTATGATTCTCTGGCGCCACATATTTTGATGAACATGATTTTACTGTGCCAAAAGGGTTTATGTCGGGAACACAGCCTTTACTTTAGGGCTATTTTAACCATTAAAAATAAATAAAAAGGCAGGGGCAGAGTGTAAAAAACAGCAAAACATTTTTTAACTATTTGTGTTGTGCTGAAGTTGGGAAAAATATTAAATCTGATTAGCCGCTTTTTTAAAATGAATTAACTCTATATTATTAGAAAGCTTTCTGGATTGCCCATTATAAATTAACCCAACTTTTTTAATATTAGTATTTATTTGTTTTATCTTATTCAGATTTTTTGAAAAAGAAGAGTGATAAGTAGAAGAGGCTTTTATTTCAAAACATTTTAATTTTCTTCCCTTCTTTAAAATTAAATCAATTTCATTCCCATTACTGTCTTTAAAAAAATACATATTCGGCTGATGTCCTTGATTTATTTGAGTTTTTACACATTCCATAACTACCAGATTTTCAAAAATATGACCCACCAAAGGATCTCGTGTCAACTGATGAGTTGCCTGGATGCCCAATAGAAAAGAAAGTAATCCTACTTCTGTAAAATAATATTTTGGAGATTTTATATATCTTTTTCCAAAGTTCTCAAAATAAGGGGAAAGTTTATAAACAAGAAAGGAAGCTTCTAAAAGAGATAACCAGTTTCTAACCGTTTTTGCGTCCACTCCTACATCTTTTGCTAAAGAGCTATAACTTATTACCTGCCCTACTCGTCCTGCCAAAAGCTTCATAAAAGACTCGAATATACTCTGTTCTTTCAAATTAATAATCTGACGCACATCTCTTTCTACATATGTTCTATAGTAGTTTGAATAAGCTTGCAATGGTCTTTGCTTTTGATCATAAATCCTTGGTAAAAAACCTTTGTGAACATAATCTTGAAAGTTTTTATACTCTATTCCCACTTTCCTCAACTCATTAATAGAAAAAGGTAACAAATTTAATATTCCCACTCTCCCCGCAAGAGACTGAACCATAGCTTCTGTAAGGTCTAATTGATGGGAACCTGTTAATACAAATTGTCCGTTTTTATTTTTTTGATCTACAATTGTTTGTATATAGCTAAGTAATAAGGGTACTCTTTGAATTTCATCTAAAATAACTGATTTTTTAAATTGGCTGAAAAATGCTTTTGGATCATCAGAAGCCAACAATCTATTTTCTGGATCCTCAAGGTTACAATACTGATATGCAGCTAATGTCTTAGCTAATGTTGTCTTTCCCGCTTGCCGGGGACCTAAAATAGCGACAACAGGGTATTCCTTCAAAAGTGCGTGCAATTCTTTTTGAATATCTCTTTTTATCATTATTTTATACCTATCTGTTTAATTTATAACTTATGTAAAACAGGATTTCAAGTCTTAATTTACATAATATTATAATGCACTTTTTAGTTCTATAATTACTGAAAAACCCTCCTCTTCTATATGTTTCAGTTTTGTTTCTAATTTTGTGATCTTTTTTTGTTGCAAGACGAATGAGGGTGTTTAATTTACTTATCTTTTCTTGATTGTTTTCAGATGCCTTTATCGTTCCTCCCAACTCCTCGTCCAGATGAGATAACTTTGTGGAGTTCTCCTCCGATATCTTTATTTGGTTTGAACGAGTCTCTTGTAAAACTTCATTTACTTTTGCCAATTTTTCTTTTATATCCCTTAGTTCTTTTATAATGGCTTTTATTCTTTCTTGTATCTTTGATTCTAAAGCCTGTAGCTTATCTGTCATCTCTTTTTTCATCTCATATATTTGGCTGGTTGTTGTTTCTATTTTGTCTGTTAGTTTTTTTAGGGCCGACAAGGTGTTTTCCTTAATGGCTATTATTTCCTCTGTTACTTTTTTCAATGCTGATAAAGTGTTTTCTTTAAAATCCTCAAACTTGATAATTAAGGCTTTTATAGCGGCCCAAAAAGTTCCGTAAATAGAAACTGATAACCCATAAAAGTATTAAAAGATCCATCATTTAGTGTCGTACCGGTTACCGTGTTTATACCCGACTCATATCCAATCAAGAATTTGCAACCCCCTTCTAAACTCAACTAGAGTCCCGTTTGCACGAGACGGAAGAAGACAACAACTTGCCTTCACATTTACTAAGAAAAAACCTTAGGTTTAAAACCCTCTTTATTGACAAGATGAGCGCTGTTCCCCGTCGCTTTTATCACAAACAAACCCTGCCTCTCTGCA
>JAPPLY010000001.1 GCA_028819305.1 Bdellovibrionales bacterium | reverse complement strand
CCAGTGAAGTTCGGAGGTTTTAGGTGTGGCCTGAGCTGGCCCCTCCGGCCCAGAGACATCACTGCTCGTAGGTTCTCCACTTTTCGGATTTTCGTCCTCCTTTGAACAGGAAGCTAAAACTAAACTTAAAAACAAACCTAAAATTATTATGGATAGCTTGTACATAGTGGCCCGTCCTTTTAAGTGACAGATTCCCCAGACAAGTCCCGGGGACTTCACCCTACATTAAATATAGATATACTTTTTACTAAAGACAGTTATTATACCGATCAGATCAGAAATCCCCGTCCTCCACTTCCGTATTATTCGTCTAAAGAGGAAGAACTCAGCTGCAAACTAATTTTAGGAACATGCGCTCCTTTTACTGTTTTAAGCTTATTTGCCAACACATTATCTGCGGCTTTTTGACAAATTTTTTCAAATTCCACATTTAAAGCTTTAATAGCTTCATCTGAGGTTTTTAATCCGCGAGTTTTAAATAAATCTTTGGTTTTTTTAACAATAATTAAAGACATTTTTTCTTCTCCTTTTTTGTGCTTTTAAATGGATTTTCTTATTTATTAACAAAAACCCCGCTTCTGTCCAGAGAGAAACCGGATTTTTTTCGTATTTTTTACAAAAAAACCCTGTTTTTTGACTTAAAATGGTTTTTTTCTTTGTTTATTTCTTATTTCAGAACCCCGGAAGGATCACCCGGGTTATGGATTCTTTGCTCTTGCTCATCATCCTCTGCTACTCCAAGACCAATATTAGCCATTACATTTGAGGCATTAATATCCCGTACAACAGCTTTGCCAGCCCCTTCGTTAGAGTTGTCGCAAGCAGCTATCTTTTGAGCTTCTTTATTATCCACAGAACCAACAGCGGCAACAAGCTCTAAAGGTAGGAAAAAAAGACTATAGACAAGTAAATACCGGCAAAAAACTTTCATAATTTAACTCCTTTTAAATATATATCTTAACAAAAGAATCGGATATTTTCTCATTTTTATAAAATTTTTTTTAAAGGGGTAAAAAAATGGCCATTTATCCCGACTTTCATGGAGATGACAGCCTATTCAGGAAAACAGATTTACTAATAAAACACTCTCCTCGTAGCAGCTAGATTCCCGTTTTCACGGGAAGGACAGGCTAAACGGGACGAGGAGACAACAACTCGCCTTTCTGTTTACAGGCAAAACACATGCCTGTTCTCGTGAAAACGAGGATTCTGAACCTTTTGCCCTTTATTCTCTCATGCAGGTAAAAAATGTTCCTTTACTTTTATACTGATCTTATCCGAATTTTGATTTAAGATTTTATTTTTTCTTGAAAAGCCTTCCAGTCCAGTATGGGGATATGGAGTTTTTGGGCTTGTTTTTCTTTTTGAGAGGGAACTCCTTCTTTACTTCCTTGAAGTAAAAAGGCCGTCTTTTTATTTACGACATTTTGCACTGTTCCCCCTAGGGAATAAATGAGCTTTTCTACTTCTCCTCGATTTTGAGGTAAACGACCCGTAATAGTTATTTTTTTCCCGGAAAAAAGGAACTGCTCTGCTTGCTCCGAGCTTTGGATTTGAACACCTAGTTTAAGTAAAAAAGAGAGTTCTTTTTTAAAATCGGGGTTTGAAAAGCTTTCTCTAAAGGAGCGGGCGGCTACCTCGCCGATATCCTCTATTTCTTGTAATTCCTCTTCTTTAGCTTGAGTTAGAAGATAAAGGGCAGGTACTTTTTGAAGATCTCTAAAACGGGCCTCTTTTTTTTCTGGAGTATCTATATCATCTGTAAAAGAGAGTTGAGAAGAATTTTTACTTCTGCGGGAGGGAGGGGATTTATTCATCTTTATAGAAGCTTTTTCTATAAAAAAACGACTGATATTACGAGCAGCTTGTTCCCCTATATGACGAATACCGAGAGCAAAAATAAAAGCAGATAATGTGGTTTTTTTGCTCTTTTCAATATTGGATAAAATCCGCTGACTGGATTTTTCCCCCATACCTGTTAGGGTTAAAAGGGTTTCCTTTGTTAATTTAAAAATATCAGAAAAAGTTTTAACTAATCCGGCTTCATAAAGCCGCTTCATGGTTTTATGTCCTAAAGATTCTATGTTCATAGCTTTTTTTGAAGTAAAATGAATTAAAGATTGTAACATCACGGCTGGACATAAGGAGTTTGCACAAAAAATAATATCCCTTATTATTTGTACTTCTGAAAAACAAGAGGGGCACTTTTTAGGCATTTTAAACGGACGGGGTGTTTTTTCTCTTTTGGAAAAATTAACTTTAACAATTTCAGGTATAACATCTCCTGCTCTTCCCACTATAACGGTATCCCCCACTCGAATATCTTTTTTGGCAATTTCCGATTGGTTATGTAAAGTGGCATGCGTGATGGTCACCCCTCCCACAGAGACAGGGTCTAAATGGGCCACAGGGGTAAGAACCCCTGTCCGTCCCACTTGAATAGAAATATTTTGTATATGAGTTTCTCCTCTTTCCGGCTCAAACTTAGCGGCTCTGGCCCAACGGGGAGAGCGGCTTATGTGGCCTAGTTTTTCCTGTTCGGAAAAAGAATTCACTTTAACCACAATACCATCTATTTCATAGGGAAGCTGGAACCTTATTTTTTCCATAATATGGAAGTATTCCAAAATTTGATCCTTATCTTTGCAGACAATGCCGGCAGCAAAAGTTTTTAGCTTATTTTTAAATTTAAAAGACCTTAAGTCCATGACCGGAAGAACAGGTAACCCCATCTTTTTTATTTTGTTTAAAAACATCTTTTGATTTGGAAAGGCCCCTTCCCTAAAAAAACCAGGAGAATGGGCAAAAAATTTTAAAGGCCGTTTAGCCGTAATTGCCGGATCTAATTGACGAAGACTTCCTGCCGCCATGTTTCTGGGATTGGCAAAACAGCTTAATCCTTGTTCCACCTGTTGTTCATTTATTTTCTCAAAATCTTTTTTTAATAAAATAACCTCTCCCCTTATCTCTAAAACTCCAAGGGAAGGAGAAACACGCAAAGGTATAGATCGAATGGTTTTTATATTTTCCAGTACATTTTCTCCCTTATTTCCATCTCCGCGAGTTAACGCTTGTGTCAGATACCCCTGTTCATAAAGCAAACTAATAGCAACTCCATCTAATTTAGGCTCTAAGAGAACATCTGTGGAGCTTTGCTTAAGTGTTTTTAATATTTTTTCATAAAAAGAAATTATTTCCTCTTCGTTATAAGTATTTTGCAAAGAAAGCATAGTCGTTTTATGGCTTTTTTTTTCAAAATGAGGGAGGGCTTTTCCAGGGACTCTTTGAGTGGGAGAGTCTGATGTTATAAGCCTAGGATATTGCTTTTCTAAATGCATCAGTTCAGAAAAAAGTTTATCATATTCGTAATCACTAATTTCCGGTTGATCCAGATTATAATAGCAATGGTCATGCCTATGAATAGCCGCTCTTAAGCTTTTTAATTTCATTTTTACATTGTTCTTATTTTTTGATTTTATGTTTGTATTTTTTAACCGCTTTTTCATTTTTCTACCCGTCTGGTTGGCCTTTTTCAGTCGTCTCTTTTTTTCCTAAGGAAACACAAGTTCCCAAAGGTAAGGAGAAGATTCTGAAGTCTCCCCTTTTTTCTATACCGGTTCAGTTATATGTAGATAAAAACACACAATACCTTGACATATAAACTTCTTTGACCATACCATATTTTCATCTATTGACTATGTTTTTGATACCCCCAAGAAAAACAAAAGCCAATGTGATAAAAAACCAACTCTTTAAGTTTAAAAAAAGAGGCATGTTCACAAACTCTTTTTATAAAAAAGGTTTTAATGAATAAACAAGATTTAATTAAAACAACGAAATTGGCTCGGTTGAAGTTATCTGAAGGAGAAGAACAGGAATTTGCGGAGCAACTTCAATCGGTATTTAAATACTTTAATCAAATAGCCAGCATTGATACCAAGGGAATAACTCCTTTAGTCTATCCTTTAGAGGGTCTTGTTTCACTGGAACCTCTCAGAAAAGACCTTATTCAGAAGGAAGAAAACAAAGAAATTTTTTTATCTTTGGCACCAGAGAGGCTAGGGAACGAATATAAGGTGCCACCCGTGATGATGGATTAGGGGCGCGATAACTTGCTTGTCTTTGTCTGTATATTGTACTCCTTCAGGAAAACAATTTGCCGGCAGAGGGTCCAAGGCCCTTGGCTTTCTACCTAAGAAAGACAAGGACCGTCCCGATAGAGGCAAAGCTGTTTTCCTGAAGGACACATTTACTAGATTCCCGCTTTCGCGGGACGGGAAGGCACCGAATGGATCTAAAATGGATTTGTTGAATTGTAAAATAACAGATTTAACGGCTCTTATTCGGAGCAAAAAACTCTCCGTTGAGGAGCTTTGTCGCTTTTATTTAGATCGCATTGAAAGATTCAACCCGGAACTAAATGCTGTTTTGACCACAAACTCCTTCGCCCTTCAAAAAGCGCGAGATATAGATAATCATTTTTCTTCTTACAAGGAACGCCCTTTAGTGGGGATACCTATTTTACTAAAAGATGTTTTTTGTGTAAAAAACATGAAAACCACCGCTGGTTCCAAGATGCTTGAGAATTTTATAGCCCCTTATTCCGCGGAAGTAACAAAGCGTTTGGAGAAAGCGGGAGCTATTATTCTGGGTAAATGCAATCAAGATGAATTTGCTATGGGAACCAGTAATGAAAATTCCGCGTTTGGAGTTGTTTTAAATCCCTGGAATAAAGAATATGTCCCGGGAGGTTCCAGTGGAGGTTCTGCTGCTGCGGTATCAGCTGGTTTATGTGTCGCATCTATTGGTACAGACACAGGAGGGTCTATTCGTCAACCAGCTTCCTTTTGTAATTTAATTGGGGTGAAGCCCACCTATGGACGGGTGAGCCGCTATGGGATGATTGCTTATGCTTCTAGTTTAGATCAAGCTGGCCCCATGACCATGTATGTAGAGGATAATGCTCTTATTTTAGAGGCCCTAACGGGAAGGGATAGTAAAGACAGTACCTCTGCTCAATCAGATGTGCCGAAATGGTTTTTAAATCGAGGATCTACCAATATAAAAAAACTAAAAGTAGGGTTTTTAAATAAAAAAGAGGCGGAGTCATTTTGCTCATCCGAAGTCATGCAAGTCTTGGAACAAGTAGTAAACCTCTTACAATCTCATGGAGCCATCGTAGAAGAGGTGTCTTTACCATTGATGGAGGTAGCTGTGCCTGTATATTATCTTATTTCCACGAGTGAAGCTTCTAGCAATCTAGCTCGCTATGATGGTATTCGTTATGGTTCTCGTTTTGATTTTAAAAACACCCCTCCCTCCAGTTTAGAAGAATTTTACAGTCAAAATCGAGGTTTTGGATTTGGTAATGAAGTGAAACGAAGGATTATCATGGGTACTTATTGTCTTTCCAGTGGCTATTACGATGAGTATTATAATAAAGCTTCTCAAATTCGTCGAAAGATGAGAGATGAGTTTATAAAAATTTTTTCTGAGTTTTCTTTGCTTCTATCACCTGTCTCTTTATCTACTGCGTTTAAATTTGGGGAAAAGCCTGTAGGCTCCCTGAAGTCCTACCTCGTGGATAATTTTACCGTATCCTCTAATTTAGCGGGACTGCCCTCTCTATCTGTACCAGCAGGCTTTTCCCCTGTAACATCTTTACCTATAGGAGTGCAATTGATTGGCAACCACTTTGATGAACAAACTCTTTTTGATGTAGCTTTATTAATTCAAGAGGAAATAAAAGCTGTAGGCAAGAGACCTGTTATTTAATTAAGTAAGAGCTTTTTAATATAGAGACCAATTATATGAAACAGAATAATAAAGAAAACCTTCTTCCTCGTCGTTATACCCCACCGGTCGGATGGAAAGCTGTTATTGGCTTGGAAATACATGCGCAGCTGTTAACGAATAGTAAGTTATTTTCTCCTGATCCATCTCATTTTATAGAAATGGAAAACGAACATATTCACCCAGTGAGCCTGGGACTACCGGGCACTTTGCCTGTTCTTAATCAAAAAGCCTTAGAGTACTCTGCCCAAGTGGGTCTGGCTTTAAATTGCCATATCAACAGGAGGTCTGTATTCGCTAGAAAAAACTACTTTTATCCTGATCTTCCTAAGGGATATCAAATATCTCAATATGAACAACCCATTTGTGAAAATGGTTATATAGAATTTGAACAAGAGGAGAAGAGAAAAAAAGTACGTATTCAAAGGGTGCATATAGAAGAAGATGCCGGGCGATTTCATCATAAGGGAAGCTGTTCCTTGGTAAATTTTAATCGAGCTGGAGTACCTTTAGTGGAAATTGTTTCCATGCCGGATATTCACTCTCCGGCAGAGGCGGCGGAAATGGTTCGTTCCATTAGAAAAGTTTTAAAATATTTGGACGTTTGTGATGGTAATTTAGAAGAAGGTTCTCTACGCTGTGATTGTAATGTCAGTGTACAAAAAACTTCGGATCATCAGTATGGCACCCGGACAGAGCTAAAAAACTTAAATTCATTCAAATTTATTGAAAAAGCTATCGAATATGAAATTAATCGGCAGATTTTGATACTGAAGGAAGGTCATAAAGTCCTACAGGAAACCCGTTTATACGACTCCACTAAAAATAAAACCTTTCCTTTGCGCTCGAAGGAAGAAGCGAGTGATTATCGCTATTTTCCTGATCCCGATCTGCTCCCCCTTTGTTTATCTGATGAATGGGTGGCTCAGCAGAAGCGAAAAATACCAGAATCTTTTTTACAAAAAGCGGATCGTTTTCAGAAACAATATGAACTTTCTTCAAAAGAGTCTTTTTTAATTACGGAGGAAAAAGCGCGAGCAGACTATTTTGAAAAAATGGTGTGGGCTAAGGCTTCAGCTAAACTCTCCGCTAATTGGCTTATTAATGAAGTGTTAGCGGGCCTTAATGAAGAAAAAAAGAATATCCGGGATTGTCCTATTATTCCTGAGAATTTAGGAGAAATGCTGAAAATGATTGAAAAGAAGGAACTTTCAGGAAAGATGGGTAAGAAAGTATTTACGGAAATGTGGAGGACGAAAAAAGCTCCTAAACAGATAGTAAAAAAGTGGGGATTGAAAAAAATTGATGATGCTTCGATTTTAACTAATATGGCAACAGAGGTCCTGAAGAAGTTTCCAAAACAAGTGGAGGATTACAAAAACGGGAGAGAAAAAATTTTTGGCTTCTTTGTTGGAGAAATTATGAAATCTTGCCGAGGACAGGCAGACCCGGAACAACTTAACAAAATTCTAAAGGAGAAACTAAAAAATTGATAGTGGCGGCAATAGATATTGGTTCCAATACCTCTTTATTATTGATAGCACGTATTTCAAAGGAACAGGCATCTCAGGTGGAGATACTGGAAGATCAGCTGTTTTTTACTCGCTTAGCTCAGCGTGAACCTCCTGTAGATATACCGAATAGGTCAAGAAAAACGGGAAGGCAAGCTGTTACCTTCCCGTCCCGTGAAAACGGGAATCTCTCTCTCGAAGAGAAGCAGGGATCAAACCGGATAGGGACAAAAATATCTTTGGAAGCTCTGGAAAGGCAAAAAAATTTTTTTAAAAGAGCTAAGAAATTGATTCATCAATATTCCGTAGAAAAAATAAAATGTGTGGCCACTGCCGCTGCCCGTCAGGCACAAAATGCACAAGAGCTTCTTTCTATGGGAAAAGAGCATGGTTTTTCTATTGATATTATTTCCGCAGAGGAGGAAGCTCTCATCAGCCGAAAGGGAGCTTTGTTTAGGCTTTCTGTAAATCCCATATCAGCCGTGGTATTAGATATTGGAGGGGCTTCTACCGAAATCAGCACAAATCATCAATGTTTTAGCTTGCCTATAGGTTCTGTAAATTTAACGGAAGAATTTATTTATAATGATCCTCCCACAAAAAAAGAAATACAGCGGCTGACAGAAAAAATCCAGGCCGAACTGAGAACCATACCTTTTTCTTGTTCAAAAAAATCCGTGTTAGTAGCTGTGGCGGGGACTCCTACCACTTTAGCTACTTTAGAAAATAAAACAGATAACTCCTCCCCTTCGGGCAGGACTCCCTCCCCTCTTTCCCGTTTGTTCCCCTTAAGAGATGGATTTTTAAACCCTGAATTTTCAAACACTATCCGTATACACGGGAAAAAATTAAGTATAAACCAGGTGCAACACTGGTGGGAACATTTATTTCAAATCCCTGTTGAAAAAAGGAAAACCTTAAAAGGTATGCCTTTTTATCGAGCTGATGTAATGCCGGCAGGTCTTAGCATATTAAAACAAGTTATGAATCAATTTCAGTGGAAAGAATGTCTGGTTTCAATAACAGGGCTGAGATATGGTTTATTGCATCAAATGCAGGGAGTTTAGACTATGGTCTAAATTAGGACTTCTGTATTAGACTTTGCACTTTATACTTGATGTAATTGAGATAATAAAACAAAAAAATTGCGTTTAAACTCAACCAATTTAAAATATTTTTGCAACTTATGATACATCAACTGGTTTTCTTTTTTTCTATTTTGTTTTCTCTTACTTTACTCCCCTCTTGCACCATTTTTGATTCTGGCGACCTGGAGGAAAGTGGGGAGGAAGAAGATTATTATGAAGAGGAAGAGGATTTTGAGGAGGAGGAACCAGAAGAATCTTCTTTGGCGGAAGAAGAAGAAATCGGCCAAACAATAATAAATAAAGAGGAAGATATTTATTATATTGATGAGGAGGATGAAGAGCTTATAGCCGAAGAAGAAGGTTCTATTGAGGTGGAAGATGTGGATTCTGATGATTTAAGCACAGGTGAAACAGAAGAAGATAGAGAGGAAGATTATAGCACAGTGGAAAGCTCCTTTTTTTCCCAGGAAACTCCCCTTTCTTCCGGGGCGAGAGGGAAACCAACCCCCCAGCTAAAGAAAAAGAAGTGGATTTCCTATAAGAAAATTAAAACTAAGCCTTATCAGGCTGGGGGATTTTTAGTAAATGCGGTTTATATCGCTCGACAAGGGGAAGATATTCAAAATATTAGCAATAAAATTTTTGGTTCAGACCAGGTAAATCAGTTATATGCTATTAATCCCCATTTAAAATCGAGAAGTGTAAAAGTAGGAGACAAAATTTACTATCAATCTCCCCTTCGTCCCCAGGATTCCAGGCAGTTGTTATTTTATTTTGAAGATAATGGAATATCCCCTCAATATCATCAGATTCAGGCCGGTCAGAATATCCGTCAAGTAGCTTCGCAGTTATTAGGGCATGCAAATAGCTGGAAAGAAATTTGGGCGACCAATCCAGAATTGAACTCAAAAGGAGTAGTTAATGATTCCCTTGTCCTTAAATATTGGACAGAAACGGTACCCCCTCCTGTTTCGGATGTAGCAGAACCTCCTCCTGTAGAAGAAGAAACACCTTTAGAAGAAGATACAACTGAATCAGAGCAACCTTTATCCCCTGCCCCTCCTCCCTCCGTACCGGAGGAAGAAGATACGCCTTCTGAACCGCTCCCCCCCTCAGAGGAAATAGCTCCTCCCCCCTCAGATAATAATCTTTCTTCAAAGAATCTGTTGGAACGGCTGGGTAGGGAAGCCATTATAGGAATAGCTTTAGTTTTAATAGCCATCGTAACTTCTATTGTTCTTGTTAAAAAGCGTATGAAACAGAAGAGTTTTGATTATACAGCCACCAGCTTTGAACTGGACGAGTAAAATATTTTATACTGATTGTATTTGAACTTCTTTTTCGGATTTCCTGTGTGATAGACTTTATTTATTGGAAAAATCAGAAAGCGCAAGCCAAACTACTATAAGTTACTAAAAATACATGGTAAAATAGTTGACCTCGCCCTCCTTTAAAGAAAAAGTATATTTCAGATTGACAAATAAATAAGAACAGGGATATAATTTTATTAAATAGTTACCCTTAGTTTCTTAAAAAAATAATTAATCATTATAAAATACCCTTTTAAAAAAGAGGTTTATACTTACTTTAGGTTAAGAAAGATAAGAAGTTCTATCCTTTTTCTGTTTAATCAATATAGTAATACAGTTAAATATGAGTAGTTCTGAAGTAGATAAAAATAATAAATCTTACTCTGCAAAAAAGGCGGGCGAGGGTTTTTCTTCTGCAGAAAGGAAAAACAACCGCCGACCTTCTCTCCGTCCTCGTTCTCCCCGTTTTCGCAATAATAATCACTATCACAGTAATGGAAATAATGAAGGAAGTGGTAATAAGGACCATGTGCGTTCCTACCCCCGTTCCTTTCGTGAAAACTCTTCTTCTTTCCATTCAGAAGTGGATCTGTCTGATATTAATTTAACGGAGCAGGAAAGAAAAGAGTTAGACTTTAAAAATCTTAGATCAAAGGATATTAGAGCAGTAATGAAATTAGCTCATAAGCTTAAAATTGAAAACCCGGCAGGTATGAAAAGGCAAGACATGGTTTTTGAAATACTGAAGCGGGCAGCTCAATTAGAAGATATTTATGGAGGAGGGGTATTAGAAATACTCCCTGATGGTTATGGTTTTTTACGCTCACCAGATTATAATTATTTACCCGGTATTGATGATATTTACGTTAGTCATTCCCAAATTCGACGCTTTGGCCTGAGAACAGGAGATAGTATTACCGGTACTATTCGTCCTCCCAAGTCTGGAGAAAAATACTTTGCCCTTCTCAAAGCGGATAATGTCAATTTTGCATCTACAGATCGCCTAAAAGAAAAAATTTTATTTGATAATTTAACGCCGCTTTATCCTGAAGAAAGACTGAGCTTAGAGTGGAAACCATCGGAATACACCACTCGTGTTGTGGATTTAATGGCCCCTTTAGGCAAGGGGCAAAGAGCTTTAATCGTAGCCCCTCCCCGTACAGGGAAGACGGTTTTACTTCAAAATATTGCCAATGCCATATCCAAAAATCACGAGGAGGTATTTTTAATTGTGCTCCTCATTGATGAAAGGCCAGAAGAAGTGACGGACATGTCAAGAAATGTCAAAGGAGAGGTGATTTCTTCTACTTTTGATGAACCTCCCACCCGTCATGTGCAGGTGGCGGAAATGGTGATAGAAAAAGCAAAAAGGCTGGTGGAGCATAAGAAAGATGTTGTTATTTTACTGGACTCCATCACCCGGTTGGCCCGAGCTTATAATACAGTCATACCTCCTTCCGGAAAAATCCTGTCTGGAGGGGTGGATTCCAGTGCTCTTCATAAGCCTAAAAGATTCTTTGGGGCTGCTAGAAACATAGAGGAAGGAGGGAGCTTAACTATTATTGCCACAGCTTTAATTGATACCGGTTCTCGAATGGACGAAGTTATTTTTGAGGAATTTAAAGGAACAGGTAACTCAGAAATTCATTTAGACAGAAAACTTATGGAAAGGCGTATTTTTCCTTGCATGGATATTAATAAATCAGGAACACGGAAAGAAGACCTGTTGATTCAAGAAAAGGAACTCAACCGGCTCTTAATTTTAAGAAAGGTTTTAGCCCCTATGAGTGTTGTGGACAGTATGGAATTTCTCCTGGACAAATTACAGAAAGCTAAAACTAATCAAGATTTTCTGGATAACATGAGTGGTTGAACTCCCTTTATACCGAATAGGTCAAGAAAATAGAGGTGGCCTTCATAATTTCTCTGTTCCCTTGAGAGAAAAAGAGAGACAACAGAAAAATGCCAACCAAATTAGTATAAAAGAAGGTACTCTCATTGAAAATCTTTAAAAAGCTAAATGACATCCAGTCTCAGTATCAAAAGTTAGAGAAACGATTGCAAAATATATCCACTTCAACAAATTCACCAGATGAAAAAACAAATCTCCTAAAAGAATACTCTTCCTTAGGAAAAATAATGAAAATCTATAAGGAATATCAAGATGTTACAAATACCATTCAAAGCTATAAAACTTTGTTACTTGAAGAAAAAGAAGACCAAGAATTGATCCTTTTGGCGAAAGAAGAGCGGGATCTTTTAAAGATCAAGCAGGATCGTTTAATCCTGCAACTAAACCAATTTCTCATTCCCAAAGATCCTTTAGATGACAAAAATGTTATTATGGAGATCCGGCCCGCCGCGGGAGGGAACGAAGCCAGTTTATTTTGTCAGGATTTATTCGCTATGTATTCATATTATGCGGAGAAAAAAAAGTGGAAGGGGGAAATCCTATCTTCTTCTCCGGGAAATAGCGGCGGATTTAAAGAAATGATTTTTTCTATTTCCGGTTCTTATGTGTATGAAAATTTAAAATACGAAAGTGGGGTGCATCGTGTACAAAGGGTACCTAAAACAGAAACACAAGGTAGAGTACACACTTCCACAGTAACCGTGGTGGTATTACCTTCTGTAGAAATGGAAGAAGTAAAAATAAACCAAACAGATATACGGGTAGATACTTTTCGATCCAGTGGAGCGGGAGGACAACATGTTAACACAACAGATAGCGCTATTAGAGTGGTGCATCTTCCAACAAAAATCACTGTACAGTGCCAAGATGAAAAGTCTCAACATGCTAATAAAGAAAAAGCTCTACGGGTATTATATGCCCGATTGTATGATTTAGAAATGCAAAAAAAAAAAGAAAAAGAATCTCAGACGCGACTATCTCAAATAGGAACGGGAGATCGGTCCGAAAAAGTGCGAACATATAATTTTCCACAATCTCGTATTACAGATCATAGAGCAGGTATCACCTTATATCATCTGGATCAAATCTTAGCCGGTGACTTAGATCCTCTTATTGACAGTGTAAAGGTAAAAATGCAAAACGATTTTTAACAAAAAAGGAAGTGAAATAAATGACGATTGGGTATTTCATTAATTCCCTTTCTGCCGATATATTATCAGGAGTGTCTGACAGACTGGACATAGAGTTACTTTTAAGTAAAATACTTTGTTGCGATAGAGCGTACCTTTATATCCACTGGGATCAGGAATTGAAGAAAAAACAGGTTAAACAATTTCAAACCTTATATCATTTGCGAAAGACCGGTATGCCACTGGCTTATATTTTAGGACAGAAAGAATTTTACGGGTATGAATTTACATTACAACCAGGAGTGTTTATTCCCCGTCCCGAAACAGAAACTCTTGTTTCTGCTGTGGTGTCACAGTGGAATAGTCAAGAAACATTAAAAATTATAGATTTTGGTTGTGGAAGTGGTTGTATAGGTTTGAGTTTGTTGGCTTGTTTCCCGAGAGCTTTTTTAATAGCGATAGATATTAATAAAAAGGCTATACAGGTAGGTGAAATAAATGCGCGCAAACTGGGCGTAGCCAATCGTGTAACTTTTTTAAATAGAGACATCCGCTCTTTACAAAAAAAGGATATAGAGCCTTTTCTTGGCAAAAAAGGAGTGGATATCATTGTAACTAATCCTCCTTATATTGCCTTTAATGATGGCCGAGTGGAAGAAGAGGTGGTGTCTTTTGAGCCCCCGGAAGCTTTATTTTCCGATGAAAATGGTTTATATCATATTCGTACATGGTCAAATATAGCAGCTCGGCTCCTTAAACCAACGGGAGCCTATCTTTTTGAGATAGGAAAAGCGCAGGATATATCTCGCGTGGAGTTTAATAATTCTCTTAGAAAAACAGCGGAGTTTCGAGATGGGTCCCATATAGTTCGGATCCTTCAATTTCAAAAGTGTCATGGATAAAATCAGTATTATAGGTGGACGAACCTTAAAGGGCACAGTACAAGTAAGCGGTTCAAAGAACGCTATTTTACCTTTGCTTTTTTCTAGTTTACTGGCCGATGGAGAGCATGTTTTTCATAATGTTCCTGATTTAAAGGATGTAGAAACTTCTTGCTTGTTACTCAAACACTTAGGCTGTGAGCTGCAAAGAAGCGGGAACACCTTAAAAGTGAAAACCAATAAACTAAAGTCTTTAAAAGCCCCTTATCAGCTAGTGCGGCAAATGAGGGCGGGGATACTTGTTTTGGGGCCTTTGTTAGCCAGATATGGTCGTGCAGAAGTGAGTTTACCTGGTGGTTGTGCCATTGGCACTAGATCTGTGCATTTACATTTACAAGGTTTAAGACAGATGGGAGCGGAGATGAATCTAAATAAGGGATTGATTGTGGCACGAGTGAAGAAAACATTACAAGGCAAACGTATTTTGTTGGATTATCCAACGGTAGGGGGAACAGAAAATATTATGATGGCGGCTTGCTTAGCAAAAGGAATAACTTTTATTGAAAATGCGGCAAGAGAACCGGAAATTATTGATCTAGCCGAGTACTTAAATAAAATGGGAGCAAAAGTTAAGGGAGCGGGAACAGATCTTATCCAAATTACTCCAAAAAGACCTTTATCTCCAGGAGAACATACTGTTATTCCAGATCGGATTGAAGCGGGAACTTTACTTTTAGCGGGGGCTATTACAAAAGGACACATATCTGTCTCTTCCTGTGTGCCAAGTCATCTGGAAGCTTTACTTTTAAAATTAGAAGCGGCGGGTTTTTTTATAAATATCAAAGGACCCACTATTGAGTTATCTTCCCCTCCTCATTTTTCTACTGTCAACATTGTGACAGCTCCTTATCCTGGGTTCCCTACGGATCTTCAGGCGCAGTTTATGGCTCTAATGACTCAAGCCAAAACAGGGGGTGTATCTTCTCTTCGAGAAACTATTTTTGAGAATCGTTTTATGCACACTCAGGAATTAGCCCGTTTAGGGGCGGATGTTCAGCTGGATGGTCATACAGCTTTGGTCAAAGGAGGAACTTTGCTGCGAGGAGCTCCCGTGACAGCAACAGATTTACGAGCCAGCGCTTGTCTCATTCTAGCGGGCCTTAGGGCGCAAGGGGAAACTCTTGTACATAGAGTCTATCATTTGGATCGAGGTTATGAGTCCCTGGAAAAAAAGCTCGCTTCCTTAGGGGCTAATATTAAGAGGCTTAAAGAATAAATAGATAAAAACCTTAAGGGATTTAAAAAATCTATCCTAAGAATCTCCAAGGCTGTGATAGAATATGTGCTATGAGTCAAGAAAAACTTTGGTTATTGAAATACAAAAACGGGCGTATCCAGGGTCCCTTATCCACAGATGAAATCATCCGGCTTATCCAGGATAAAACAGTGTATGGGGAAGAAACTATTGCCGTCTATCCTGGGGGGCGTTGGAAACCTATATCTATAGAGCCTCAGTTTTATGAACCTTTATTGAATATTTTATCTAAATCAGATGATCTGGCAGAAGAACAAAGGCATTATACCTCTCCTTCGTTATCGCCTTCTTCTCAAGAATCTTATTTTTCTGAGAATCACAGTATGTCATCCAAAACCCTGGTAGCAGATTCTAACGAACTAAAGGATCTCCACAAAAAGAGAAGAAAAAAAAAGCGAAAAAGCTCTATTAGACTAAAAGAAAAGAAGCAAAGATCTTCTGAAAAGACCGTGGTGTATTACCCAAAAGAAGAACAATCAGAACTTCAGAGGGAAGAATCTTTAAAAACCCCTTTAGATGAAGGAGAAGAAAAACTATCTCACAAAGGAAAGAAAAAAAAAGTAATATTTATATTGTTCCCTATCTTCATCTTATGTATTTTTTGGTTTGCCCTAGAAGAGACCGATCAAGAAAAAAAGAAGGAGTATATTGTACTAAGGATGCCTAAAACGAATCAAGTAGCCTCCTCTGCTAAACAAACGGAGCTGCTCATCAAGAAAGGTCTCGGATATTATTTACGTAGCACTGTTCCCTCTCATGTAAAAGCCCAAAATTTATTAGTACAAGCCGTAGAGGGAGATATAAAAAACACTTACGCAATGGCTATGTTATGCCTTGTATATATGGAATTATGGCCCTTTACTGAACAGGACTCACAGGCTATGAGAGTGATCTCTCATCTTGTGCAAAGAACCTCTGTATTCAACAAAGGAGGTGTTAGATCAGGACTATGTCATTCTGTTAATCTATTAATAAAAGGCAAACATGAAGAAGCTAAGACCATGGTGGAAAGCTCCTTGGATGGATTGAGTAAAACTACACAAGATAAAGAATCGCAAAGAATGATACCATTTTTTTACTATTTAAAAGGGCTCGTCTTATATTATCTAAAGGATTATACAACTATGATGAGTTACATAGATACCATTCAAAAAATGCTTCCCAGCTGGATTGCACCCTACATGTTAGCAGCAGATACTTTAATGAAACAAAATAAAGTAACGGAGGCCCTCTCTTTTTATAGAAAAGTAATCCATTTGAATCCAACACATAAAGGAGCTAAAATTAAACTACACTTAATAGAATATAAACATTTCAATAAAATGGATAAAGCAGAGCAGGCTTTAAAGATGGCTTTAGCTTATCAAGAAAAAGTATCCAATCAAACCTTGTCAGACGCTTACTTCGGCTTAGCGGAAATAAGTCTAAAAAAAGGAGATTCAATGGAAGCTCTTCAGTATGCCAGACAAGCTTATAGTTATAATCCCGCTAATAACGCCAGTCGAAACCTCGTGATTCAGCTAGGCGGGGTGAAAAAATTAAAACAAACCCGTGTCAGGAGTAGTCAGCTCATATATGAAGGAGATCAGCGGATGTCAAATAATAAATTTCAATCCGCCATCGGCTATTACGAAGAAGCTTTCACCATAGATGATGAAAAAAACTCTATGGCCGCCCTTAAAGCGGCTAAAGCCTACTGGGCTTTAAGCTTTTCTGACCAAGCTATTGATTGGCTTAAGAAAGCGATTAATGCAAATCCTAAAATGATGGAAGCTTATGTGTTAATGACAGAATATTATGCTGAACTATATGATTTTTATAACGCCGAGAAAACTTTACAGATAGCTTTTAGAAAAACTCCAAGAAGTTATGAATTATATAGAGGAAGGGCTTATTTATCTTTAAAACAGAAGGATTACCCTAAAGCTATCCAATATGCCAAAATGGCACTAAGTATATACGAAGCGGATATGGAGTCTTATGTTATTTTATCAGAGGCTTATGGTCAGTTAGGGGATATTAATGAATCCTTGGCTTCGGCTACAAGGGGTTTGGAAGCAGATCCCAATGCAACAAAAACACAGGTTGCTTACGCGAAAGCCTTAGGGCGTGTATATGGCTCTGATACAGGGGTGAATTATTTTCAAAAACTCGTAGGAAACTATCCTTTGATTATCGAGTTTCGTATGGAATTGGTTAAGTATTTATTTGAAGATGAGCGATACCAAACAGCCAAAGAGGAGTTACAGAAAATTATTGATATTGAACCTAAATACAATGAGGCGTACTTATATATGGGACGGATTCTTATGTTTGAGGAAAATACCCAAGGAGCTTACGAAGCCTTTTTACAGGCTGCGATTTTAAACCCTTCCTCTCCTCAACCTACTTTTTATATAGGTCAACTACGTTTAAAAGAAAGAAAATTGCCCGAGGCTAAACAGCAATTTGAAAAAGTGCTAGATTTGAATCCGTTGTACCCGGAAGCGCATTATTATTTAGGCCGAATCGCTTTCTTAAAAGAAGACTATGATAAAGCGATTGAACATGCTCGTTTGGAGAGCCGATCTAATAAACGATTGATACGGCCTTATTTATTGGCTGGGGAGTCTTATGAAAATCTGGGCCAATTTCTAAACTGTGCTGTCGAGTATCAAAAAGCGGTGGAATGGGATATAGAAAATATGAGTTTTTATGTTAAAACAGCTCGTTGTTATAGAAAGTCAGGACATTTGGATTTAGCTATAAAAATTCTAAAAAAAGCCAGTGGAGATAGTAGTTCTTCCGGAAACCGCTCCGGGGATCCTCAATTATATAAGGAATTAGGGGTGATTTATGAAATGAGAGGGGCTTACCCAGAAGCGGCGGGAGCTTATTGTAATTACTTAAATTTAATGCCTCGTGCTCCAGATCGTCGAGATATTGAAAAAAGAATGAAAAAATTATCAGAACTAACGGGGAAAGCACTAAAAAATTGTGGTTAAAATGTTTTTATATGGATGAGGGAAAATGTTTGAAAGATCCTTTGGTACAAAAAAGTATTTTCTGATTTTATTTAAAGTGTTCTCTGCTCTATTTGTAGGTATTTTAATTTCCTTAATCGGTCAGGCTTTAATGAATTATGGTTATTTTTCATTTATGTTTCTTTTTCTGTCGGTGTTTTTTGCTTTTTTTACCTTGGTGAAAAAACTTAAAATTTTAGGTGTTTTACTAGTGGATTTACTTTTTATTTTAATACTGGTTCTTATGAAAGTTTATATAGTGATGGCAGATAAGGGTTAGAAGGAGGAATACTTCAGGGGAATTTAAGAGGGGAGAGGTGGCAGAGCGGTTGAATGCACCGGTCTTGAAAACCGGCAGACCTTCACGGGTCTCGTGAGTTCGAATCTCACCCTCTCCGTTTTATACCGAATAGGTCAAGAAAAAAGGGGAGCTTTAGAGATTCTCTTTCCTGGAGAGAACAAAGACGACCGGAAAAGCCGATCCTCGCCCACCCTCCTCGCGGGCAGGTCAAGGTCGCGGAGATCAAACGAGATGGATATAATGAGGAAAAAATGAAACTTGTAAAAAATAAAATGGGAATGTCTTGGTATATAAAGCTGAATATTATGGTGATGGGTTTTCTGTTTGTAGTGTTCCTTATAAAACAAATAAATACTTCTTCGTTTCGAAATGGGCTGGACCATATTTTTACCTCTTCCCGGTCAAAACCGAAACCTTCTGTGCAGATAAAAATAAAACCACCTGAAAAGGAAAGAGAAAAAAGGGGCCATCCATAAGTTTGTTGACAGAAAAAAAGCTCTTTTTTATACTGAGCTTATTTGATCCCCGCTTTCGCGGAAAATAAGTTTTATGGGGGACCCGATTTTGTGAGGGAACAAGACTTTGTGGGTTCTAATATAAACTGCTGCCCCAAAGCTAAACGGAGCTAGGAGAGCACAAATTACTGACCTGTTTGGTATAATCTGGAATTATAGAATTGTGGTGTAGCTCAGCTGGTAGAGCAAGTGGCTGTTAACCACTGGGTCGGGGGTTCGAACCCCTCCACCACAGCCATTCTCTTTTCCCATAATTTATTTATGGTTTCAGTACAAAAACCATTTCTTAAAAAAGATCACTCTCCTACTATGTTGTTATTTGAAGTGGGCAAAATAGTCGTGTTCTCATTTTCAGTGGAGTCAGGAGACAAGGCCGCATTAGCTACTCTTTCTTGCAAAGTTTTATTTTGAAAATGGCGATGAGGGGAGGGAGGGGTATAAGAACCTCGTGCCATCTCTTCTGTTCCATTTTCCTCTATGGTGATTTTATTGTCTGTTATTTGAGCTTTGAATAAACCCATTTCAGCTAAAAAGTTGGAAAAACTACCATCCCCTTTTTTAATAATAGATTTTAAAACATCTAAAGGAGTGGAATAGGATGATTTTTTCTCCGCTCCAAAAATGATTTGAGTTAAAGTGGCTGAGGTAATGTCATCTTTTGTTTCATTGTCAATCACTCTTACCTCTTCTTCATTACGAATCATTTTAGCTATATCATTTAGCACGACATACGAACTTTGTTCTGTATCGTAGAGTTTTCGATTACCGTATCTTTTAATGACCTTGGCTTTTGTTTGTCTTGGAGAATGACTCATTGATGCTGCTCTATTGATGATATTTTGGTCCACTTTTCCCCTCCTTTTTTTAATTCTCTTAATCATCCTGGAAAAAAATAAAGCTTCCTGCTACTTTATGTTTTTAATTTTTTATTGAGGCGTATAATAAAAATGGTCTTCTAAATTTGTCAAGATGTATTCACCACTTTTTTTAGTGACTGTGTTTCTTACAAAAGTAAAGACAAAGAGCTGGACGAAAGAACGAAAGAATTTTTTACAGATGGATAAGCTCTTTATAAGGGGCTTATCCCTTTTTTAAATAACTAAAAAACTTCTTTTTACTTAAGTAAATACAGACATTTAGCTATATTTGTTGATGATCTCTTTTTAAAGGAATAAAGTATTTTTCCTTCCCTGCCGATAAAAACAAAGGCATGAAAGAAATATATTTTTTGCTATTTGCTATCCCTTTTATAACAGCTTGTCATAGTTTGTCTATTCAAAAATCAAAAAAATCAGAAAAGACATTTTCAACAGTAATAGATCACTCCTATTTTCAATCCCAGGCGGACTGGCACTATATAAAAGGAGAACAAGCTTCCGCACGGGGTTTTTACCAGCTAGCTATAGAGTCGTTTAAACAAGCTCTTGTCTATAAGCCCCATTCCTTTTCTCTCCATTTTCGTTTATTGGATGAATACTTAAAAAGGGGACTTTACTTACAAGCTATTAAACAATGTGATACATTATTAAAAAATAAGCCTGATAACCTGGCGGCTCTACGCCTGAGAAAAGGCGAAATATATGAAAAAATGAAACTCTACAAAAAAGCCCATAGAGAATATGATCAAGTACTCAGAAAAAAACCAGATCATTTAAAAAGTTTATACCAAAAAGCGAATTTACATATTCAAACAAAGGAATTTCTGTCTGCTCGTTCTCTATTGACCACTTTAATCCATTTAGATGAAAAAAACATCCCTAAAATTCATTATCTTCTAGCACAAGTGGATATGGAAACGGGTCAAATTAAACAAGCTCTATCCCATTTTAAAAAGGCCATGAGATTACAGCCTGACTTTGCCGCCCCGGCTTTGGCTTTATCCTCTTTTTACCAAAAGACAAACCAGACGGGTAAAGCTATTAATGTATTAGAGGAATTACAAAATAATATAGGGTTTTCCTCCAGGCTTTCTTTAGCCTTGTTTTATTTTCATACTCAACAAAAAAACAAAGAAAAGGCCTTAGGGTATCTACAACCTTTTTTAGAAGCCCATTCCAAAAACTGGTGGGTCCCCATTCAGTTAGCCTGGACATGGGGCCAAAAACAGGAGTACGATAAAGCTATTCCTGTAATAGAAAAAATCCTATCTATGCACCCTCAAGGATCTTCACAGATTTATATTTTATATGCCCAATTCCTGGAAAAAATAAAGAATTTTTCAAAAACTATGGAGGTTTTATTAAGAGCTTCTCGTATTTTTCCCAGAGATACACAAGTGCTGTTTTACATAGGTTTTATTTATGATAGGTTAGGGCAAGCCGATCAAGCTATTAAATGGATGAAAAAAGTATTAGCCTTAGACACCAATCATGTAGAGGCTTTAAACCACTTAGCGTTTATCTATGCTGAACAAAATAAAAACTTAGCCTCCGCGGAGCGGATGATTGTAAAAGCCCTTTCTTTTTCTCCAAATGACAGTTATATCTTAGATACAGCCGGATGGATTTTTTTTAAAAGAGGAAAAACAGAACAAGCCTTAGAGTACCTTAAACGAGCTTATAAGAATAATCCTTCTATAGGAATGATTGCTGAACACTTAGCGGAAGTGTATTATCATTTGAATATGCTTGACAAGTCTATTGCTTTATATAAAAAAGCTATTGGGTTGGAAACGAATGAACATAAAAGAAAAACACTGGAAAAAAAACTACTGTCTCTACAATTGGAAGCCTATACCAATCCCGTTTGATTCCTGCTTGTGCAAAGACAGAGTTTTTGGTCGTCTTTTTTATTCTCCCCAAGAAAGAAAATCTCTAAAGCTCCCTTTTTTTTCTATACCGGTTCGGTATAAATCTTTACTCTTGTTTTTAAGCCTTTTGAGTTCGGTGTCTTGTCACACCCTTTTTCAGAAAAAAAAATCCCTGCCTGATAATTTAAGTGAGTATAAAAGTGGCTCTTTCTACGGAATAGTGAACCTTCATCAAAAAAACCAAAGTTATCGTTTTAATGCAGATATTTTTATATCGGAGAAGGGGTTATGGAGAATGGATTTAAGCGTTTCCCCTGGTTTACCTGTTTTTACTCTTTTATACCGAGCAGGTCAGGAATTTGCGCCCTCCGAACGCCTCCCCCTCAAAAAAAGAAGCTTACAGAAACCTCAAAACCTGGTCCCCGCGAAAATGGGGAACTCACTCCCGCGGAAGCGGGGATCAAATAAAATCAATAATATATTTGATACAAAAGAAGTAATTATTTTCTTTTTGAGAAAGAAAGAGTTCTACAAAGGACTTGGAGACGAGGCTCTCCCCCCTCCCCTTTCAAAAATGCCAGGATGGGACATTTTTAAAGAACTAATTTTTGAACGACCGATAAAAAAGGATAATTGGACCTGCCAGACAAATGAAAAAAATCAAATAGAAAACTGCCGAAACCCTTTATGGGCTGTGCAATGGGAAAGAAAAAAGAAACGATTTATTTCCATTGGAAATAAGGAATTCACTTTTACCTTTCAGTATTTGTCTTTTTCCCCTAAAGTAGATGAAAAGATATTTAACATTCCCATTCCTAAAAATTTTAAACCTATCTCCTTAGGGAAGTAAAAATGCCTTTATTTCATAGTATTTAGCCGAAAAAATGTAAACAAACAAATGTGCATAATTAGGCAAAATCTGGACAAGTGTGCTGAGTCACTGTATTTTTATACTGAGCTTGTTTCACTCTTAAGGTCTTTCCTTTTCACAGAAGGGGGCCTTTCCCAGAGAAAGTAAGAGGTTTGTTTTATCATGATCGAATATGTTTTAACTCGTATTTTTGGCACTCAACATGAAAGAGAGCTAAAGTCTTTTATTCCTTTGGTAGAAAAAATTAATAGTCTGGAATCTCAGATGCAAGCTCTTTCCAATGAGCAGCTGCAAAAAAAAACCGCCGAATTTAAAGAACAAATAAAAAAAGGACGTTCTTTAGAAGACTTATTGCCAGAAAGTTTTGCTGTTTGTCGTGAAGCTTCCTATCGCGTACTGGGATTAAGGCACTATGATGTACAATTGATAGGAGGAGTGGTTTTGCACAGAGGTCAAATTGCGGAAATGAAAACAGGGGAAGGCAAAACTTTAGTAGCCACCTTACCTATATATTTGAACGCTTTGGCGGGCAAAGGTTGTCATGTTGTGACGGTCAATGATTACCTAGCTAAAAGGGATACGGAATGGATGGGGCAAGTTTATAATTGGTTGGGGCTCAGTACAGGAACGATTGTACATGATTTAACGGATCAGGAAAGAAAAAAAGCTTATGGCGCGGACATTACTTATGGCACCAATAATGAATTTGGTTTTGATTATTTAAGAGATAATATGAAGTTTGACCAGGAACATTGTGTGCAAAGAGAATTAAATTTCGCTATTGTGGATGAATGCGACTCCATTTTGATTGATGAAGCTCGTACTCCTCTCATTATTTCCGGTCCTAAAGAAGATTCCACAGAAAAATACCACCATATTAATCGTATTATCCCTCAACTTATAAAAGATCAACATTTTACTATGGAAGAAAAATCCAAGACGGTCTCTTTAACGGAAGAAGGAAATACAAAAGTGGAACAGCTTTTAAACATAAAAAATCTTTATGATATTGCCCATATTGATTTGGTTCATCATATTTACCAGGGCTTAAAGGCTCATTACCTGTTTAAAAGAGATGTGGATTACATGATAAAGAACAATGAAATTGTGATTGTAGATGAATTTACAGGACGATTGATGCCGGGAAGAAGATGGAGTGATGGTCTTCATCAGGCTATAGAAGCTAAAGAGAAAGTACAAGTTAAAAAAGAAAACCAAACCTTGGCTTCTGTGACATTTCAAAACTATTTTCGGATGTATTCTAAGTTGGCCGGGATGACAGGGACAGCTGAAACAGAAGCTGTTGAGTTTAGTAAAATTTATAGCTTAGATGTTTTTGTAGTCCCGACCAATAAGCCTATAAAAAGAGACGATCGGAATGATGTTGTTTATAAAAATCAAAAAGGGAAATTTAAAGCTATTGTAGAAGAAATAAAAATAACATATAAAAAAGGCCAACCGATTTTAGTAGGAACAGTGAGTATTGAAAACTCAGAAAGACTTTCTCGCATTTTAACGGAAGAGGGAATCGGGCACCATGTTTTAAACGCCAAACATCATGAGAAAGAAGCGGAGATTATAGCTCAGGCAGGCCGATGGGGAGCGGTAACCATTGCCACAAATATGGCTGGGAGAGGGACAGATATCGTTTTAGGGGGAAACCCGGAGTTTTTATCTCGGGCAGAACTGAGTGAAGATGCCGATGAAAAACAGAAGAAGTCCTCTTTGGAAAAATTTAAAAACCTTTGTGAAGAGGAAAAACAAAAAGTGTTAGAAGCAGGGGGGCTTTATATCATTGGTACAGAAAGACATGAGTCCCGACGTATTGATAACCAATTAAGAGGACGCTCGGGGAGACAAGGAGATCCCGGGGCTTCTCGTTTTTACTTATCTTTAGAAGACGATCTGATGAGAATTTTTGGCGGTCAGAGTATGCAAAGACTAATGGACAAATTCAATATTCCAGAGGAAGAGGCCATTACCAATAGGTTGATAACGAGACAAATTGCTTATGCTCAAAAAAGAGTAGAGGGTCATAATTTTGATATCAGAAAACATCTTTTAGAATACGATAATGTAATGAATCAACAACGAACTGTTATTTACCAAAAGCGTCGAAATATCATGGATTTAAAAAAGGTGGAAAGGCAGTGTTTAGATTTTTTAAGTGAGGTCACTTCTTCTTTACTGGACACCTATGTCAGTGAGCAGGCCAAACCGGAACAGTGGAACCTGAAAGGTCTGGAACAGGCGGTTTATCAGCAATTTGGTTTTACTCTCCCTGAGATTTCGTCAGTAGGGAGATTAGCGGATTCTGTTTCTGAACCAGCTATTAATCAAGAGGGAAATCCCTCTATATCAAACGTAGATAGTGGGGTTGTCTCTTTGATTAAGTCAGGGGTAAAAACCGCTTATGATGCAAAAAAAGAAGAATTTAAAGAGCACTTTATTCCTTTGGTGCAGCTGATTTTATTACAAACCTTGGATGCCAGGTGGAAGGGGCATTTGGAAAATATCGATCGCTTAAAGGAAGGCATCAACTTAAGAGCTTACGCACAAAAAGACCCTTTAGTGGAATACAAAAAAGAGTCCTTTGCTTTATTTGAAAGGATGAGCTTTCAAATTACTTCCGAATCCATAGAAAAGCTGTTTAAAATTCAGATTCAACGGGAATCGGATTCTGATGATAAAGAAGATCCCTATAAGATGACACAAAACTATAATGAGCAAGAGTGGGATTATGAAAAGCCCCTCATCAACCTAAGAGACTCCCATCGTCTTAAAAGTAATAAACAACCTCCTTCTTCTGGGCCTCAGCGACCATTAAATCGAGCGCAACGGAGGAGTCAAAAACAATTAAAAAAGAAAAAGATAAAAATATGACACAAATATGTCCTTGTTGTAAAAAGGAGCTTGCTCCTCCCCCTCCCCCCCTTTCCTCTTCTGCTTCTACGATAGAAGAGGATATGGGGGATTTGTTTTCCTGCAAGCACTGTCAGTCCGTGCTCAAATGGGATAAAGGGGGAGAGCTTAAGGTCATCTATGAATCAAAAGAAGAAGTGCCTTCCCCTTCTTTAGAGGACCCTTCTTCCCCTCTTTCCTCTTTATCTGAAAAAGAAAATCTATTTTCTTTAGAGGAACAAACGCCGGGGGGGGGGGGGGGGGGGGGGGGGGGGGGGGGGTGGTGTGGGGGGGGGGGGGGGGGGGGGGGGGGGGGGGG
>JAPPLY010000037.1 GCA_028819305.1 Bdellovibrionales bacterium | reverse complement strand
AAGAATGTGAGGAAGCGGAGGCAGAGATGATAAAACAGGGTTTAATAAAGAAAGGAGGTTATATGGATATAAAGGAACTTTTTAGAGAAGAAGGACAACAAGAAGGCTGGCAGAAGGGACGGCAGGAAATTGCACTCAATATGCTGAAAAAGTCAGCGAAAATTTCTTTTATATCAGAAATCACTGGCCTATCTGAAGAAGAAATAAAGAAAATTCAAAAAGGGGAATAAATAGCGAAAATTTTGTTATTTATGATGTAATTTTTAAATCAATTCAGGTAGCCGAAAATAGGGATCACTCCATAAAGTGTTCATTTTTTTGACAGTGTATGAATAGTATATGAGTATTTTAGGTCCTTTTTTTTGTTTTCAGTGGATGATAATGAGGGGTTGGATTTTTATTTATTTTTTTTATTTTCTATTTGTTTAATTAATATTAAGATAATTATTATGAAAAACCTTATTTATGTTGTGTGTTTTTTCTTTATAATGTTTTCCGTTCCTGTTTTCAGTATTGAGATCAGTAATGATATGTTTATTGATTCAGATAGTGACATAGAAACAAATGAAATAGTAGAGGAGCTATCAGAAGAACCGCATATAGAGAGAGTAAGAACAGTAAAGAAGGAAACTATAATGCGAGCATCTCAGTTGGGTAAAGTAGTGCAATCTATAGAAAGAGAGGAGCAGTTAAAGCCAGGCCACATTATCCTGGATCGAAAATCTCAAAGAGAAACAAGAAGCCCGTCTGGTGAAAACAAGTCATCTCAGTCTATAGATTATGGTGATTATGAATTACATTGGCATAAAAAAGAATAAGATATTTTTATTTTATACGGATCTGGTATAAAATCCTCATTCCCCGAAAAAGCGAGGACCGGTTTTCTGGTGCATCATTAATGATAATGCTATGAGTACTCTTGTCCCTGTGAAAGCGGTGATCAGACCAGATCAGTATAAACAATCTGCATCATATCTATTTTATCTTAAAACTGAAAGATAATTATGATTTAATATATGTTGGTTGGGTTTGAAAATTTCAGATTTAAAAGCTTGGCTAAAAAGGAGCTGAGAGCCAACAAAATGGCTTTCTTTTTGAAAATTACGAGGAAACAATACCCCATAGGGTAAAAATGGATTTAGAATTTTTAAAGAAAACAGTGTCAAAAAAGCAAAATTTTTATACTAAAAAAGTAGTTTTAAAAGTGAAAAAGCTACCTCATTTTAAAGGTGATCTGCCTTCCTATCAAAGTGAGTCGGCTAGTGGCTTTGATGTGCAAGCGCAATTAAAATCTCCTTTGTATTTAAAGTCTTTAGAAAGGACTATGATTCCAACCGGCCTCATTTTTGAAATTCCAAATGGTTTTGAACTTCAAGTACGCCCCAGGAGCGGCTTAAGTTTAAAGAAGGGATTATCTATACCTAATTCTCCCGGAACTATTGATTCTGATTATAGAGGGGAGTTAAAAATTATTGTTGTTAATTTGTCTAGCAAGATAGTGGTTATTGAAAATCAACAGAGAATAGCACAAGTTGTTTTAAGCCCTGTTTTTCAAGCTCAGTTACAGTGGGCTGATAAATTAAGTTCTACACAGAGAGGAGCGGGAGGCTTTGGTTCAACAGGAGTATAAGGTAGGAGAAGGGTTTATGAAGGAGGCTATACTGGTTGTGTTTTAAACTAGTTAAGTCCGAACCCTGCGGCAGATAAGGTTTATGAAGGAGGCTATACTGGTTGTGTTTCAAAGTAAAAGTTATTAAAATAAGCCCATGAATATTATAAAGTAGCAAAAGGGTTTGTGGAATATGAAAAGTTTATACTTTCTTTTAGCTATTTGTTTTTTTGGAATATATTCTTTTGCCAATGAGGAGAAAAAAAAAGTTCTCCCTTCTTATCTTCAAAAAGCCTATGTTATCCAAAAAAATGCCATTGTTTACACTAGACCAGATTTTGATGCTGTTCAAATAAACAATATACCGGCTGGGGCATTAGTCACTATTTCAAAAAAAATATACCGCCCTAAAAATCGTTTTGGCACTTTTTATCGTATTTATATTAGCAAACCAAAGAAGCTGCGGGCCTACATTTCTGAAATAGATGTTGTGCCAAGGTATATTAAATCTGGTTTCCAATTTAAAATGAATCCCGAATTTAATCAGGTTAAAAAAAAATTAAAATATGTAAAAGATTTTCAATTTAATAGTGATGACCCTGAGACTATCTTAGATTTGAGCGATCAGGCTATTTCTAAAATGAGATTGATTGGTTTGCTGGTGTCTTATTCATGGATGGCTTATGAGTCAAAATCTCATACTTTTCCATCTTGGTTCGTTGGAGTAAAGTTGAGTGGTCCGAGTTTACCTATAAAGCGTATAGCTACAGACATGAATTTAATATTTTCTTTATCCCCACCAGTTATGGATAAAAGGTTATTAAAAAAAGGATATATTATTATGGGGGACTTTTTGTTTAAATTACCTTTATTTGAAGTGCCTCATTTCTTACTTCATGTTGGAGGTGGTTTTATGGTTAAGCTGAAGGGGGCTCGTGCACCGGAAAAACCAGCTCTTTTTGAAGTGGGAGGGGGAATGGCAGGCTCAGGTGCCTTAACTATAAGAATTCAAAATCGGCTAGCTCTGTTGGTGGAAGGAAAGTTCTATTATAATTTGTTGGAAAATAAGTTCATTCCGGCTATTTCAGGAGGTTTTTTAACCCGCTTTTAATTTTTTTATTTTTTCGGGTTATTGGTACAACTGACAGTGAAGAAACCTCTTTGAAGAGAGGGAGAATAATGACACAGAGCAAGTTTAAATATGTTCTTTTCTAGTGAAATAGACTGTTAATCCCTATACAATAATTTATAGTATTGTTAGATTTTTACCTGGTATTTGGATTAAAGTTCTTTCTTTTTTTCCTCTAAGGGTAGAAGCATAAAAATAGACAGAGAATGTGAGTTAAAAGACATGAGAATTAAGCAGCTGGAATTAAAAGGTTTTAAATCCTTTAAAAATCGTACAGTGATTCGTTTCGGAGTGGGGACAAACGGCATTGTCGGGCCTAACGGGTGTGGCAAATCCAATGTGATAGATGCTTTTTTATGGGTGATGGGAGAAACGGCCCCTGGTCATCTTCGTGGTACTTCTATGGAAGATCTTATTTTTGCGGGAACGGGAAAGCATCCTCCTTCTGGTGTAGCGGAAGTTTCTCTTGTTATGGAGCCTCAAGAAGGAGAGAATATACTACCTCTTTGTCTATCTCAAACTTCTCCCTTTCGTAAATCTACTGCAAATAAGTCTTGTTCAGAAGTGATGTTGACTCGCCGATTGGATAGAGACGGAAAGTCTGAATATTTTATAAACTCTCAACCCTGCCGCTTAAAAGATATACAGGAGCTGTTCATGGATACAGGGGCAGGGATTCATGGGTTTAGTTTTATTGAACAAGGAGCTGTGGAAAGTTTTATTTCCTCTAAACCGGAACAAAAACGCTTATTGATTGAATCTGCAGCGGGAATATCTAAGTTTCGGTCGAGAAAAAAATCGGCAGAGAGGAAACTGGAGTTAACAGAAATTAATTTAAAAAGATTAAAAGACATTTTGTTACAACAAAGTTCCCGACTAGAACAATTAAAAAAACAATCCAGGAAAGCGGAACAATTCAGAAATCTTAAAAAACAAATTCGTGAAAAAGACTTGCAAATCAGTAAATGGGATTTAGACCGAATTTATGTAGAAAAAGATTTACTGGACACACGAATTCACGAAGAAAATAAAAACAACACCCTCCAAGAGAAGGAATTGGCGCAAACACGTATTAAGGCTGATAATCTGAGAAAAATGTATGAAAATAAAAAAACGAAATTGGAAAAGACGGAAACAGAAATACAATCAGTAAAAGATCAGTTTTTGTGTTTAGAAAAAGAGCGTGCTGCTTTGAAGGCTTCTATTCAAGTCCATCAACAAAATTTGTCTCTACAAAGTACTCCTTTACATAAGGAAAAGCGTCAAACCCTTTTGAGTCAAATAGAAGAAACGGAAATCCTGGTTTCCCGGTTAAGCAAAAAACAAAAGGATTTGGATGAGCAATGGCAAAAAGTGAATAAAGAATATGAAGTGGCGAGGGAAAAAGTTTCTGCGGCAAATATAAAAAAACAATCTTTAAAAGCAGAATGGATAAACAATACACATCAGGAAGTTTTGTCAAAAGAACGGGAGCAATCCCTTTTTGAAAAAATCACAGACTTAAACCACAGTAAAAAAGAATGGAGTCAGATTCTTCAGAAAACAAGCAAAGAACTGGAAGAATTACAATCTCAAAAGAAAACTTTAACTGAGAAACTGGGACATAAAAAACAACTCTGCTTTAATTTAATAAATTCGGTTCAGGAGTTAAAAAAAGATATGGATGCCTTTAAAAAGGATGTACATGCTCAAGAATCTAAACTTAAAAAGGAGCAGGAGGAAGCTTCGGCACTTTACTCTGAATGGAGTAGTCTAAAAAAATGGGAGTCACGAATAAGCACTCAGAAAAAAGGTATTCAATTTGTATTACAATCTGAACAATACAAGAGTGTTTTTGTAGATACCGCCTCTGAAATTCGTGTTTTATCCCCTTTGTTGGAAAAAGCCATTTCATCTTATATGGCTCTTCGGTTAAAGTCTGTTTTTTGTCGTGAAAAAGAGTCTGTTTTATCTGCTTTAAGTTTATTGGCTGAAAAGGAAATAGGACGCTGCCGATTTTTGCTATCCCAAAAGAAAAGCTCTTCAGCGGAATCCATTAAGTCTCATCTTAAAGAAAAAATAAAACAGGAGTCTGGTTTTCGGTCTTTTTTAACAGACCACATAGAAGGTAATAAGGAATTAATAGATTTACTATTTTCCGATACGGTCCTAGTAGAGGATGTAGAGACTATGTTTCGTCTTAAGGAAATCTATTCTGATTGGTGTTTTTTGACCCCTAAAGGGGAAGTTTTAACTAAGGATGGAGATTTTATTGGCGGTACATTCACTCAAGAAGAAATGAATATTTTAAGTTATCATAGGACTATTAAAGAGTTGTCGGTCCAATATGAAAACAAAAAAACACAAATTGACTTAACATTAGGACATCTACAGAAAACAAAAACTCTCTTTCAAAATAGTGTGGATAAATTATCTGCATTAATTAAAGAGGAAGGGCATTTCCAAATCCGCATTTTAGAAATGGAAAAAGATATGGAAAGCTTTACTCGAGACTATGGTCGTTTAAGTTCTGAAGTTTCTTATATACAAAAAAAAATTATGGAATGTGAAGAAAAAAAACAAGAATTACAGAAACAAAAAAATCATTTACAAAATCAACATCACCTGGTTACACAAGAAACCCTCAAAGGAGAGTTAAAAAATATGGAGGTGGAATATGAAAAAAGAGAACAAGAAAAACAAACTCTATCCAGACAAAAAGAGCTATTAGGGGAAGAAATCGCTTCTTGTGAAAAAGACTTATTCACTTTTAGAGAAAAAAAATCTTTATTAAAACAGTCACTTGAAAATGAAGAGCAGGCAGAAAAAACAGCTGTTTCCCTTACTTTGGAGAAAAAAACACGGATTCAAGATTATGAAAAAAAATTAATAGAAACAGAACAACAGTGGAAAAAATGCCATCAGAAAATAAACGACCAGGCGGAATACACAATAGCCCTTGTTAAGGAACAGGAAAAAATCAATAAAGAAATGGCCCAAGCTCAGTCTTCTATCATATCTTTACAAGAAGCCTTAGTGAAGCGTGAGTCTGTTATCAATCATCTTAAGTTGCAGATGGAAAGCTTACTATTAAAGAAATCCGCTCTATTGGAAAGGGCAAAGGAGAAGCATCAGGTAGATTTGGAACTTTTAATGGAGGGGAAACAGGGATTCAGCGGATGTGAGGGTGTGAGTGGCAATGGTTTGTCTTTTGATAGAGATAAAGAAGAGCAAACCTTACAAAAATTAAATAAAAGTTTATCTTCTATTGGAGAAGTTAATCTTTTAGCTTTAAAAGAGTACGAGGAATTAGTTCAGGAAAACAATTTTTATCAAAAGCAATATACAGATTTATGTGCCGCTAAGGAAAAGTTATCTCAGGCTATTAAAAGAATTGACCGTTTTTGTTCCAAAAAATTTACTGAAGTTTTTGAACAAGTTAGTTCTGTTTTTTCTAAAATTTGGCCTTCACTTTTTAATGGTGGTAAGGCGGAAATGGTTTTAGTTCAAGATCGGGAAAAAGGAACAGAGGGTTTGGATATTATGGTGCAGCCACCTGGGAAAAAGGTTCAAAATATGAGTCTTTTATCGGGTGGAGAAAAAGCTATGACATCTGTAGCTGTTATTTTTTCTATCTTTCTGGTAAAGCCTTCCCCTTTTTGTATTTTAGATGAGGTGGACGCTCCTTTGGATGATGTTAATATTGTGCGGTTTAATTCTTTGTTAGTGGAAATGGCAAAAGTAAGTCAGGTGATCATCATTACTCATAATAAGTACACCATGAAAGGATGTAGTTATTTATATGGGGTTACAATGGAAGAAAAAGGAGTTTCAAAAATAATGTCTTTGAATATGCAATCTCATAAAAAAGATCACGATATAGAGGCAGGATAATTGCAGGCGCAAGCCTGCTTTCGCGTTTTTAAGATATGAAAAAAACTATTGTCTATATTGATGGATTCAATCTTTATTACCGCCTAAAGCAAACCCCTTATAGATGGTTGAACCTACAAAATCTATCTGAAGCTTATTTACCTCCTGAACAACATAATATAATACAAATTAAATACTTCACGGCATTAGTAAAAGGGAAATATGAGTTTTATAAAGTCAAGTTAATATTACTCGTGAGTATTTTAAACTATACTGGATATTACTAATATGTAGGCGAAGCCGCTTTGGATACTATGGTAGTGATAAAGGTAGCAGACTTCACTCTGGACTAGGCATGAAAAGTCCTGTAGAATACAGGAAATTAGTTAACCAAGCTGTCTAGTCGAAACATGGGCCGCGACAAAAAAAATATAAATCGAAATGGATTGTAAAATGAAAAAGAAAAAGGTTTTAGTAGCCATGAGTGGGGGAGTGGATAGCAGTGTTTCTGCTGCTCTTCTAAAGGATCAAGGCTATGATGTGGTGGGTATGACTATGCAAGTATGGGATTATTCCCGTTCAGAATCAGATGTATACGAAGGTTATGGTACCTGTTGTTCTAGTGTGGATGTGGAAGATGCGCGTGCGGTTTGCCAAAAATTAAATATTCCTTTCTATGTTTTAAACTGTGAAGCTCGTTTTAAAGCTCAAGTTATTGACAAATTTGTTGACTCCTATCTTAAAGGGCAAACCCCTATTCCTTGTGTGGATTGCAACACTTATTTAAAGTTCGACCATTTAGTTCAAAAAATGAAAGAGCTGGAATGTGATTATCTGGCTACAGGCCACTATGCTCGAGTTGTAAAAGCAGAAAACGGCAAGCATTACATTTGTAAAAGCACAGATGATTGGAAAGATCAGACTTACTTTTTATTCACCCTGTCTCCTAAACTCATTCCTCAAATTTTGTTTCCAGTAGGCACTATGGATAAACAAAAAGTGAGACAAATTGCCGAGAAAAAAGGCTTAAATGTGTTTCGTAAAAAAGATTCTACAGGGCTTTGTTTTGTAGGTTCTGGTGGTTATGCGGATTTTATCAAAAAACAATTGAAGGAAGAAAATAAAATTAAAGAAGGGCCTATTAAGTTTTACCCCTCTGGAAAGGTTTTAGGTCAGCATAAGGGGCTTTATCAATTTACTTATGGTCAAAGAAAAGGCTTAGGAGTTTCTTTTAACCGGCCTCTTTATGTGGTTAAAGTGGATACAAAGAATAACACTTTATGGCTAGGGGAGGAATCTGACCTTTACAGTAAAAAAGCAAGATTGGTCGGTTTAAATTGGTTAGATGAGATTAAAGATGGAGAGCGATTAAAGGTAAAAATTCGTTTTCACCATGAAGGGTGCTGGACCTGGATATATAAAGAAGAGGAAGACAATACCCTGCGATTGGAATTTGAACAAGCTCAAAAGGCAGTGACCCCTGGCCAGGCGGCTGTTTTATATAGAGGGAATCAATTACTGGGAGGGGGAAGTATTGTCTCTTTTTCATAGATAATGGTTTTGCACTTTGCGTGTTTAAAAAGTTGTTTTAGCCCTCATTAGAAACATACACTGGTTACGACAAATGGATATTTATAGTTATATATCTGCTAGTAGGTTTTGCAAAATATCTTGTTGGATAGTATTAAGTTTATGGTTTTTTTTAAGATCATTAATTGGTTATGGATTTCCTAATGTACCGGAAAAATTTTTGATTTGTAAAAAAGATAGAGATTGTGTTTTAGTTGCATATCCTGTACCTTTTTGTGGCACAATAGCTGTTCATAGCTTATATAAAAGAGTGTATGAGCAATGGAGAGAAAAAACTTTCACAGGGTACACCTTTGATTGTGCGAGTGATCTATCTTATTATGAACCTCAATGTGTGAATTTTAAATGCGAGGAAATTAAGGTAGAAACGGACTGTACTTCTTTTAGGATTATTAACTGGTTATGGAAGAAAATAGGTGGAAGAAATTGCTTATTTGAGGACAGCTTATTTTAATAATAACTATTAATACCAAGCTGGATCAACTTATTATTTCCCTTTCTGAAGATAAACAGGCTAAGTCTCGGTAAACTTTATAAGAGCTGCTTAACCGGGTAGCTAATTTGGTTAGTTTGTAGGTTCTGTATATTTAGATAAAATCCTCTATTTTTACTAATGAATATTTTATGATTGACTATCATTTACTAATAAGTATTTTATGATTGACTATCATTTACTAATGAGTTTATATTTTGTATATGAGTGCATTTCATAAAAGATATTTAATGAAACCTATAAGAGACTTCTTGAAAGAAAAAATGGTCTTTTTGGGTGGTCCTAGACAAGTGGGAAAAACCACATTGTGTCTTCGGTTTTTAAATCCAGCTTCTGTAAGAAGTTCCGCTTACTTAAACTGGGATGACCCTGTATCCCGATATAATATTAAAAATGTAGAACTTCCTATGGATAAAAAAGTAATTTGTTTTGATAAAATTCACAAATTTAAAAACTGGCGTTCTCTTATAAAGGGCTTATATGATACTAAAAAATACAAATATAAATTTTTAATCACAGGTTCTGCTCGCTTGGACTATTATCGACGTGGAGGGGACTCTATTTTAGGTCGTTATCGTTACTTGAGATTTCATCCCCTGACCTTAGGGGAACTTTCTTCTTTAGATAAAAATACCACGGAAGCTTTATTAAAATTTGGAGGTTTTCCTGAACCTTTTTTTAAAGCTTCTGAAAAAAATCTACGCTTATGGCATAGAGAGAGAACATATAGAATCATCAATGATGATCTAAGAGATCTGGATCAAGTTAAAGAACTAAATGCTATTGAGTTATTAGCAGATGCTCTTCCTTTTCGTGTAGGTTCTCCTTTGTCTATAAAGAATTTAGCAGATGACTTAGAGGCTAATCACAGTACAATCAGCCGTTGGATACAAATTCTGGATAATATTTACTATTCTTATCGGATTTCACCTTATGGCCCTTCTTCTCGAATACGATCTGTTAAAAAGGAACAAAAACTTTACCTTTGGGATTGGAGTGCTATTGAAAATCAATCTTTTCGTTTTGAAAACATGGTAGCTAGCCATCTTCTAAAATATTGTCATTTTTTTGAAGATACAGAGGGAGAAAGAATGGAATTACGGTTTTTAAGAGATACAGACAAAAGAGAGATAGATTTTGTTGTTATTAAAAATAAAAAACCTCTTTTTGCAGTAGAATGTAAAACGGGAGAGAAAAACCTATCTCCTCATATTAGTTATTTTAAAGCTAGAACAAATATTCCCCAATTTTATCAAGTACACCTTGGTTCAAAATATGTAGAATACGACAAAAAAACCACGATTTTACCTTTTTGGAAATTCTGTAAAATTAAAAAGATGAAATAGGTCAGTATATATCTATGTAACCGCCAGGAAGAATCCTCTAAGCTTAGGAATCTATTTTTTAGATGAACAAGGTAGTAGCTTTCTTCAGGGGAGAAGGAGGATGCAAAAGTGAGTTCGGCTCCTCGCTTTCGCGAGGACAAGCTTCGCGGGGACAAGCTTGACACAGGAGCAACCAAGGGTTGCTCTGTAGCAAAACACATGTCTGAACCTTTTGCATCCTCCTTCTCCCCTGAAAAGGGCATTATTATCATGTAAAATGAACCAGAAAAAATGTCCTCAGTCCCCATCCCACAAAATTCTAGCCTTCCTGTCCCTGCGAAAGTGAAGAGGAGGAATCAAATACGATTAATATATTTTATCACCGCTTTGATTTTTTGTACGGCATGAAAACGATGAGATGAGCGGTTTTTATATTTCATTCCTAATTGAGAAAAACGGCGTGTTTCTCCCTTAGGGATAAATACAGGATCATAGCCAAATCCGGCAGTACCTATCGGTTCACGAGCAATACTTCCTTCCACCTTCCCTTCACATGAATATTCTTTTCCTTCAGGAGATAATGCAATAATATGAGAAACAAAACAAGCATATCTATCCTTATCAAAAAGAGAATCCATGTTTTTCAGTAAAAGATACAGGTTATCTTTGTCAGTTGCTTTTGGTCCGGCATAACGGGCCGAATAAATACCAGGAGCATTGCCTAAAGCAGGGACTTCCAGTCCGCTATCTTCTCCTATAACCCATTCTTTTGGTTTAAACTTTTTAAGAGCTTGAGCTTTTATACGAGCATTTTCTTTAAAAGAAGAACCTATTTCCTCCGGCATGGAAAAAGGTTTTTGATAAAAAGTGGAGGACTTTAATTTATCCGATATTAGGGAAGTTTTTAGCCAAGGGGTCAACATCTTGCTATTAGAAAGTGATAAGTCTTTTAAAAAATAGAGATGGTATTCTTTTAAAAGAAGCTTAAATTCTTCTGCCTTCCCCTTGTTATTCGTAGCAATCCATAAAATCATTGGCTCATAATAAATTAAAAGGTTTATTTTTTAGCGTGATTCATCTGAAGGCATACTGTCCACATGGATAGTTTGTGTTGGAAAGGCAAAATTGATACCTAATTCTTTAGCCAGTTTAAGTATAGACATAAAAATTTGTTGTCTCTGTTGCAGTTCATGTTCCCATGAATTAACCAGTAAAAAGAAATTCATGATAATTTTTAACTCTGAAGCTCCAAATTCCGTAAAATACACTTGGAAATAGTCTTTTTTGGTAGAAGAATTATCCATCAAAATTTTCTTTATACCGGCAATAAAGGATTCTATTTTTTCAGGAGAAGTGTCATATTGAACCCCCAGGTAAATACGAGTCCTTCTGGCTTTTCTTTTTCCCATATTATCAATATTAGCTGAAGTTAAAACAGAATTAGGAACTGTAATAATAGAATCATAAAAAGTTTTCAACTTGGAGGAACGTAGCCCTACTTCTACTACAGTTCCCTCAATATCATTAAAACAAACCCAATCGCCGATGGAAAAAGGTCTATCCAACATAATATTAACATAAGCCAAAATATTGGAAGCGGAATCTTTAGCAGCTAAAGCCAGGGCTACTCCACCTAAACCTAGCCCTGCCATAAGGGAGACCACATTGATTCCTAAACTTTGTAATACAAGTAAACCTCCAAAACATAATACAACAATTTTTAAAAAACGATTTATAAAAGGAAGAAAGTGAGTGTGTATATTAGAGTCTTGTTTTGTTTCTTTGAAAAAACGCTTTACAATAAAAGACACAACTTCATCTACCATATTATAACTCATCCAAACCAAACCGGAGCCGATCAGTAATTTAATTAAAACTTGCATCCCTCCAATAAGAGGTTTGGATAAAAATATAGGAATACCACCCATAGATTTCCATAGCGGGGGCATAAAATTAAGTACAATAAGCCAAATTAATGACATACTCATCATACCTATTGGTTTTTCTATTTTAGGAAGAATATTTGTTTGAAAAAAATTTTGTTTTTTTCCTATTTTTTGAAGAATAATTCGAGCTATATAGTTAATAGGTTTCCCTAAAAGAAAAACCAATAGGAAGATAAATAAAGTAAGGGCTAAAGTCAGACCCAGGTTACCTCCAAAAGGGATTTTTTCTAATAGAAAATCAAACCATTTTGCTTTCATTTATAGTTCTCTTTCTCTTTTTGTTATACCGAACAGGTCAGAAATCCCCGTTGCGCGCTTTCCGCTCCCTGCTTACATGGGGAGAAGTTTTACGGGGATTTGTTTGCGCATTCTGTTTACCCTTGAGGAGAAGCTTACAGAAATCGCAAAATTCAAAAAACCTGGGTATAATTACTCTATTTATTTTGTATCTTTTTATCAAAAAATGATGTTCCTTAAGCAAATTAAGCACTTAAATTGTCAAATTGTAAATTTGTTTTATTTCTTCTGTGTTTTTATAATTGTTATGCTTTTTATATCCGTTTAAAAGAATCTGACATTTTTTATTTAAAATATCAATCAGTTTTTGTTTTTCTTCTTTACTTATGGAAGGGTTATCAAGGTGACTAGCCATGGCACGCACACGCCATTCATCCATAGCTTTATACTTTTGGGATAGTTGATTGGAATGACCTCCATATTTGATGATGAGAGGTTTTTTAATAAATCCTACTTCTGTTTGAGAGCTGACTCTTAACCATAGCTCATAATCCTCACATACAGGAAAATCCTCTCTAAATAATCCTATTTTATTCAAAAAGGCCCTTTTTACTATAACAGAGGAAGGACTAATGCGACACATATCCAGATTATCTATAAATACACGACCTCCTTTTTTTTGATGTTTTTTCTTTTGATTAACTCTTTTATACAAATCTATCTTAATCCCTGCTGCCCCTTCTCCGCTTTCGTAAGGAATGGGTTTTTCAGTCGGTTCTTTTTTTTTGTAAAGGAAAGAGAAGTTCTGAAAAGATTTATTTCTATACAGGTTCGGTGTAGTTTTGCGTATCCATAATTCTTCAGTATGAATGAGAGGGTATTGGGGATGCTCTGTAGTCCACTTTATTTGTTGCTGTAGTTTTTGCTCCATCCATTCATCATCAGAGTCCAGGAAAGCCAGCCAAGGGGCTTTTCCCGCACGAATACCGGTATTACGAGCGATACTCACTCCTTTATTTTTGTGTAGTTGTATGATTTGCATTTTTTGTGCCGGGAACAGGGGTTGCCATTTTTTTAAAACCATAAGGCTATTATCTGTAGAACCATCATCTACCACCCATAATATATACTCTTTAAACTCTTGATTAAAAACAGACTGAATGGCTCTATCCAGAGTGGAAGAGCGGTTAAATGTGGGAATTATAATGTCCACCAGGTTTTTTCGTTTATGACTGTCTTTCATTTATCCTCATCAAAAAACCTATACCTCAATCTATAAAGGTAAACTCCCCATTTTGTTTATCATAGTGATTTTATCCGTACAAGATGGAGCAGGGGAGGACGAGAGTTTTATATGAGTTGTTATTATGGACTATTAAAAATCCCTCTGTAAATGTAGTCAAATAAGGCTTTTGCAAAATACACAAAAAATGTAAGTACTCTAAAACAGTGTCCAAAAATTCTTTAAACATGTAAAGTTTTCACTCTTTGTGATTGATGGTGTTTTGATAAGTGCAGCCGTAAAACTTTTATCTAATTTACTGTTCACATCTGGCTCTTTTTTCTTTATAGTTTAGGACAATTTAAGAGTTTTATTTGTAACTATTTTTGATAATGAAGGGGAAGAGTAAAGTGTGGAGTGTCCTCCATATATGGACAGTTACTAAGCATCAAGCAATGCTTTATTTTCAATCATCTTTGATAACAAAAGGCGCAGATTTATAAATAATAAATAGGAATACAGGAATAATGTATCTTTTTATTAACTTATGCTTGTTTACATTATGTCAAATCAGTAGAGAACGGGTATCTTTAAAAACTCTATTTTTAGCTCTATTCCTGGGGATTCTTTATTTGCCTTTTTCCTATGCTGAAGGGTTTAGTTCGGCAGGAGAGGTGTTTATCTCTTTTGCCAAAGAGAACCAAAAGGAGGGGCAAGAGTTGGATGCATCTTGGGGAAAAAAGAATAACAAAAATTACGGCTTACTGGGGTGTGAAATCAGCTCAAGATTTTCTGAATTACATGGAAAAGCGTGTAGGGACAGAACACACTCTTAAGAGAATCAAAAGTCCTTCCTACTTTTATAGTATGAAATACGGTTCTTTTAAAAAAAGAGTGAGTTTATATGAAGAATATATAGGTTCTGTTGAAGTCACTCATCGTTTGCGAATCAGCCTGGGAGGGTTTCATTGGGGTAATGTAGGAGAGATAAGAGACTTTATTGAATATATTACAGAATACTTCGGAGGCGGAGAAAATGCCAAAGAAGCCGTAAAGCAGATGATGAGAAATAGTCTTCGTGCTTTTTCTGAAGCCAAAAAAGCAGAAATGGAGAAGTTTGTACAGTATTTGGAAGAATATATGGGAGACGGAGAAAAGGCCAAAGAAGCCGTACAACAGATGATGAGAAGTAATCTTCAGGCTTTTTCCACTGCCAAGAAGACAGAAGTGGAGAAGACTATAAAATATATTGAAAATATTATTGGAAAAAACAAAGTGAAGCAAAAGATGAAAAGGTCTTTTCAAGGTTTTACTATATTGAAACAGTTTCAATTAGAACAATTGGAACAAGAATGGGGAAGGGATGTTCTGAGAACGATACTAACGCAATATAATTTGAAGTATCTATCTGATCAAATATTACAGAGACAGTGCATGAGGGGCTTTCAATTATAAACCTAAAAGGCTTTATCTCTTTTATCCCTATTTCTCCAAGGATCTGTTTTTTCAGAACCTTCCAGGAAGTTTCAAAATTTGAACTCATGGAAAATTCATAGGAAAACCCTTTCCTCGCGGAAGCGAGGATCCAGTATGACCAGTGTAACCCTCGTTATTATAGTAAAATATCTAGTATTATAATCTTTTTTATCTTAATAACATTTGAAATAGATTGAGTAAAAATATAAAACTTATACTGATCGTGTTTGCAATCTGAGATATTCCTCTTATTCTATCTAAATGGAGAAAGGTAAAGGGGAAGGCCAAATTCATACCGGTCTAGTATAAATCAAAAAATAGAATATAGGTGTATAATAGAATGAGCAAACTTCTGTTTGAAGGCTCTGAAAAAAAAATGGAGATTATTTTTTCTCCTACAAGAGAGCCTTTAAGAAATAAACCAGAATCGTTTTGGAAAAAGCTTTGTCATAAAGCACAAGCGCATATAGTATCCCGTTTTTCCAATTCTTTTTGTGATTCTTACATATTATCAGAATCCAGCCTTTTTATTTGGGACCATCGTTTATTAATGCTAACCTGTGGGGAAACATCCCTTATTAATTCTATTTTAGCTATTTCCAGAAATTTTAAAAAATCAGATATTAATTTGCTCTTTTATCAAAGAAAAAATGAGTTCTTTCCCTATAAACAAAAAACTTCTTTTATGGATGATCTAAAAAGAATTCAAAAAAAAATACCCGGGAAGGCTTATTGTTTTGGTGTTCCTGATGAGCACCATTTTTATCTTTTCCACTCAGAAGGTGGGAATTATTCTATCAATTATACGGATCGCACCATTGAAATACTTATGTATGATTTAGATGATTATATAAAAAATATATTATTTAAGGCTTCTTCAGCAAAAGAGATCAGAAAACAACTTGGTTTGGATTATATTTTCGAAAATGCACAAGTGGATGATTATATTTTTAAACCCGTAGGTTATTCTTTAAATGGCTTAACAGACCAGGGGGAATACTATACTATTCATATTACTCCGCAAGAGCCAGGTTTTTATGTCAGTTTTGAAACCAATATTATAGAAATATCCGTTGATAAGCTTATACAAAGAGTATTGTCTATTTTTAAACCATTTAGCTTTGATATTATTGTATTTTCTTCTGATAACTCTCAAACTGAGTTTAGTAAATGTTCTAAAAATTTTATATGTTCTTCTAACTTTAGTAGAAATTTAGAATGTGGCTATCATGTTCATTTTGCCCATTTTTTTAAGCCCTTTTCCGCATCCAGATTGGCTTTTGAATTAACTGGAAAATAAAATACACTGATTAAAAAACAATCTTTTTCTGAATTGAGATAACAAAAAATAGTTATAACTATTTAATATAAGATATTGATATTACTTATTTTTTCTATAAGTTTTCTTCTAAAGGTGAACGGAGTGTGGAGTTTGCAAAATCTATACTGGATAGGTATAACAATTTAATGGGAGGAAATATGAGTAAGCTAGGTTGGAGCAACCCCCATTCTCCTATGGATATGTGGGTGGAAGAACGGCATAAGGACTATTATGGAACACGGTTTAGATGTAAGAAAGTTTTATTTTCCGGTAAAAGTGATTATCAATATATTGATGTAGTGGAAACAGCTTCTCATGGGAGGATGTTGTTAAACGATGGTATCGTTATGTTTAGTGACAGAGATGAATTTATTTACCATGAAATGATGGCGCATGTTCCTTTATTTACTCACCCTCTTCCAAAAAGAGTTTTAATTATTGGAGGAGGAGATGGGGGAGTGGCTCGTGAGGTGCTTCGCCATAAAAGCGTAGATCAATGTGTGTTAGTGGAAATTGATAAGATGGTTGTAGAGGTTTCTAAAAAATATTTTCCAAAAATATCCTGTTCTTTTAAAAATCCAAAGCTACAACTAAAAATTGAAGATGGAGTATTATTTGTAAAAGAGGTTAGTCAAAATTTTGATGTGATCTTAGTAGATTCTACAGATCCTTTTGGGCCGGCAAAAGATTTATTTAGTGAAGTTTTTTACAAAAATGTACACCAACTTTTATCTGAAGAAGGTTTGCTTGTGGTTCAAGCGGAATCTCCTTTTTTTGAAATACCAACACAGAAATTTATTTTACAGTCTTTAAAAAAGATATTTCCCTTAACGACATTGTACAATTACAGTAATACGGTTTATCCAGGAGGGCTTTGGTCTTTTGTTTTCGCTTCTAAAAAACATCATCCTATAAAAAATTTTCGAAAAAATAAGTTAAAACAAATAGCCTGGAACCTGTCTTATTATAATGAAGACATACATAAGGCGGCTTTTGCTCAACCAAGCTTTGTGAAAAAAGAACTAAAAAATATTATATAGGAGTGAGGTTGAGAATAGCAAGATTATTACTGACTCTTTGTATATATGCCTTCCATGCTTCTTCTTATGCTGTTAGTTACAATGTAAATGCTAATCAATCAAGATGCACCTATATTCAAGTCAATCAACCAACGGAATGGGAAAACCATTATATTCCTATTCCTGTTGCTATTGATTCCAGAATAGGTAATACAAAAGTAGAGCTATATATAAATGCACTATCTATTTGGAATAAGGTCTATCGCTATTATATAAGCAAGCAGTTCAAACCATCAAAAAAGTACCCGGATAAACTGTTTTCCTATCTGATTGTAACTAATGGGTATTCAGATTACGAAAGTAGTACAAAAATAATATGGATTTCAGAAAAAATATTACCTGATAATAAAAATGGTGAAACAAGACTCTTAGATCATTGGTTAACAGGAGATATTAAAGGAGCCTATATCTATTTGAATAGGAACTTATTAATTCAAAAAAGATGGTATTTTGCAACAGAGGGTATTTTGAACTTGGATTGGAACAAAGCTAAACAAGTTACTTATACTCATAAAGTAGATTACTTAACTATTGCAATGCATGAGTTAGGTCACGCTATTGGATTAGAACATACGACCAACCAACAGGATATTATGTTTCCTTGTACCTACCACGGGTATAGAGTATTTCCTACTTTTAAAAATATAGAAAAATTTTTAAATATTCATAGTGACATACAATTGAATTTATTACCATATATGATGGGGATGGAGCTATGATTGGTTTAATGCCATTGATTATATTTTTGTTATGCTTGCTATCTTGTACTGGAATCACTACTATTACTGATTATCATAGAGTGACTTTATCAAAAGAGCTGACAGAATGTATTATTAAGAAAGTGCCACCAATAAAAAATGTCATATCTGGTGGTAATGGTAATAAGTATATTATTATCGAGGGTAAGCACTACAAAGTGGGTGATGTTCATTTTCAACAATGTTTGAAAAAATGGGGATGCCATAAGTGTTATTTAAATAACTAGCTAATCGGTCCTTAAAAAAATAATATTATGTACTGGAATATGTATAAGTGTGTAGATCATTTATGTTCACCATCTGAGGAAAATCTGCAAGTTTTTTTAAGTTGGATATTCTAATTACTGTACAACTATGAGCAGAAATCCTCGCTGTTATGAGTTTGAAAATAAAGATGATGTTAGTAATTAAAAAAAAGAGAGAGGTATAAAATGAAGTTACTACTCCTACTATTTATTTTCACTATTATTGCCTGTGAAGAAAAAGACCCTTGCATTGTGAATATTATATGTGAAGACTATGAATCTGAGGAATGTGATAAGTTTTATAAAGAAGCTCAAAAAAATTGTGGAAAATAAACTAACCCGACCAAGTATCCGCTTTTCACTCTTACATTGCCATATACCTCTAATGGAAGTGATAGGGAGGCAAAAAGTATCCCATTTTGTTTAAATAATGTACAGTTTTATTAGAGCGAAGTGTAAAAATTACATAATAAAATTTAAAATCATAAGTCTTTTTAGTAAGATGTACATTTTTTTATGATATTTTTTGTTGGTTTGATTTTTGCATTTATGGTATAACATGGGCAAGATAAAAGGTGGGACTAATAGCGTGTTACTTTTCCCTTTTTTTATGTTTGCTTACTCTTGGGATCATGTACGGGTGCTTGTGATACAAGAAAAAATAAAGGGAGGGGAAAGAAATAGGGATGTTTCTGTTGTTATCTATTTTTTTGAATCAGGGACATTCGGCCTGAAGAGATAATAACAAGAAATTTTAAAACAAGACAGTAACAAGAGGCGGCAGCAAGGGATTTTAAAACAAGGTAGTAACAGGAGATAATGAAAATAAAGTGAAGGGCTAACAAACTTTAAAAAAAGGAGGAACTAATGAAATCAAATGTTTGTATAAAGATAGCAAGTGTATTTATTATGCTTTTTAGTTTTATATTCTCATTAAGCGCTTTTGCTTTTATTAATTGTTCTTCAGCCAGTGGTGATTATGAAGGCAATCTTAAAGTTTTTAAAACGTTTCCCAATGATCTTACAGTAATTCACACATTAGGCATTAATGCTTACTGCACGGGTCGAGAGGAGGAAGGTATAAAATATATAGAACGGGCTTCTGATGGAGGTCATATTAAGGCTTCTAATGTAATGGCTCTTTACTATGAGACAGATAATGGTTCTGTTACCCTGACGAAGGATCCTGTCCATTTTGATAAAATGCTTTTTTACTATGAAAGAGCAGCCACACAAATTGAATTAGCTAGTAATTACCCTGAAGGAACGACTGAAGATATGCCTTATCTTGAGGAGCACAATAGAACAAGTGCTAAAATTTTTGTTAGTTTACCTTACCAGTATTATAAAGGGTACGGTAGGGCTCTAGGAGCTACTCTTAGAGGAGATATAGAATATGTTGATACTGAAGAGGTTGTGTATAAGATGCGGGAATCATCTGAACGCTGTTTAAGAAGGCCCTCTCTTGCTGTATGGAAGGATGACAGGGGGGTTATTGCTCATGCATTAAGGGTGCATTGTCAAGCTATGTGGGATTTTGCCAATGATGCTCTTTCTTTGGAAGAGGAGCGTATTAGAGTAGCTAAAAACTGTTCCGTTGCTCTTCGTGAGTGTTCTGCACATAAAAAAATTATGGATCAATTAAAACAATTAGCCATAGAAATGAAAGATAAGAGTAAATCTGTACCTCGTGTTTAGGTGGGTTTAGTTTTATTATTTTTTTCTTTATAATAGCTATATGTCTTTATTTTACTATCCTTTTACATTTTTTTGATTAGAAAATATATTGATCACTTATTTTCTTTCTATTAATACATATTTTTTATTTATAAAATCTAAACTTTAGCCGATATAGAAAATTATGTCATGGTTATTATCTTTCATGGTTTTTATTTTAGGCACTATATTTTTTATGGTAAATTCCGTACAAGCGTCTGATTGTGATAATGCATTAGATTGTAATCCTGACAACCCCTATACTTCAGATGGCACAGAATACAACCCCTGTTTAGAAGAACAAAGAACACTGGAAAGCAAACATGGAAAGGTATCAGGGTGTTCATGTAATGAATACGATCAAAACAAAGATGAAGTACGAGAATGTTTTTATAAACATATATGTACCAGCAAGTGTAAAAAAACCTATGACATTTATGAAAATGCAAAAGCTTGTTATAATATTAGTGATAGTCACTGTAGAGACAGTTGTAATGGGAAGTCACTTGACGAGTTTTATCAGACAACACTTGATGCTATAAACGCATGCACTAAGGATAATAATCAAAAAATAAAAGCAGATTTGCTCAATGGATGTCAGCAAAGAATAAAAGAATTAAATGAAAGAAAAGGGGCTGAGTTGGTTTGCCCTGGAGGCTGTAACCTTTTTTGCCAGAACCAAGCAGCTAATACCCCAGAATGTGCAGAAGATATTACTACACAGGAGGGGTATAAGCAATGTCGTCAAAAACTCAACCAACAAATAGACGCTAATCTCCCTCAAGATCCCAATAAACTGCCAGATAACTTTACCTGGAGGCATAAGAACGAAAAATGTGACTTAGGCCAGGAATGTGATATGGCCATGGAGAGAGCTTTTAACAATGCTCTTATGGTCTGTGAACAATTAAAGAAGAAGGCAGAGCTTTGTTGTAAGGACCCTCTAAAGTGTGTGAGAGAAGAGGAGGATAAGAAGCGTCTTTTTACAAATGTGGGTCCTTTAGAGGGGGATATATCCACACAGTGTCTTCTTCTAAAACAAAAACTCACTAGTGCGGGCAATTTAGGTCATCAGTTGGCAAATCAGTGCCGAAGCCGGGCCTCTTCTTGTGTATCAGGTTGTCAGAGTCAAATGGAAGATGGTTTTTTATCTTTGTTTAAGAATTATTGTGCTTTTGATCTGAGAGTGGCCACTGAGTATGATCCCCAAACCCATACTTGCAGTGAGAGGATTATGAGTAAATATTCTGGATTTTATAAACAAAAATTATCTTTTATTCCGCAGCAGTGTGAGCAAGAGGGCAGCAAGGCTCAAAAGATGTCTCAGAATGCGGAGGAGATACTAAAAAGCGCTTTGTCAGCAGCTAAATGTGTTGAGGAAGCCAGGGGAAGTGAGGCAGGAACACCAGATGGAAGAAGAGCATCAGATAGAGAACGGGAAAGCTTTGTTTCAAGAAACAATCAAATAGGGAGTATGGGGGCAGGAACCACTCCTCAAGTTCATGGGGCACCTGAAAAAGTAAATATGTATGTCGGAGAGAATGATTCTTCTTTTGGAAAAAGAATGGGAACCAATACCGGTGGCGGGGGCGGAGGGGGGAGAGATAGTTCCTCTTCTGCCGCTGCTTCCTCTTCTTTTGCTCTTTCTCCTAGAAGTACAACAAATAGTAAAGACAAGATGTTTAGAAAAGTGGGTAATACAGGAAAGTCAGGATCTATTTATGGTGGAGGGCCTGTTTTAAGTGGGGAAAAATCTCATTTATTAAAAGGAAACCCGGCAGCTCTAGGTAAAAAAGCAGGAGCACCAGGAAATCAAGAGGTTGGTAAAGACGCCGAAAAAGAGGAAAAAGATAAAAAAGCTTTAAGACAATTTGCTAAAGCAGGGCAGGGCAGTGGTAAGGACTCTTATTCTTTTTGGAAAAAGTTACCTCCTCGTGAGACTTCTAATAATCTGATTAGCCGTTATGGTTCTCCTCATGACAATATCTTTAAACGGATTTCAGATCGTTTTGATATCTTATGCCGCACAGAAAAAATCCCTTGCACAGAATGAATGATTTTAATTAGACAGAAAAGGGATTTTTTTCAGAAATTGAACCACAGAGCTATTTTTTAAAGAGTATAATAGTTCTTTTGTTTTTGAGTTTTTTTCTTTTAATTGGTCCAATTGATTACCAATAGCCTCTATATCAGAAAACTGCATAAAGTGTGCTTGTACTTTTTTTAAAAAAAGCTCTTCTTCCTCTGTAAGTATTTTATCTCTCCAAAGTAAAAGCCGCACAAAATAAAGACTCTGACTCCTATCTCCCGGATCGGTAATTTTAGGTAAAATATCTTCTAAAGAAGAAGGAGTTTTAAGCTCTTTTTTTATTATTTCTTTTTGTTCACTGTTAAAATTTAATTCTTCAATGTATTTTTCGATCATGGCTATTTCTTCCGGGTCCGTATGTCCGTCCGCATGGATAGCTAAAGTCACCAATCTCCACATATTTAAATGGCTTTCTGTCATTTCTTTTTTATTTTTTACTTTTGATTCAAAAGGGAGATGACCAAGAGAGGTTTTAAGCTGCTTAATCTCGTCAGAATCAATTTGCCCATCGACCAGAGCCGCTTTAGAAGCTTGGTTCCATATATTTACATGGTCTTCTAAGAGCTTTTTATTACTTTTTTCATTCATGTTACACCTATCCTACTTGATCCTCACTCCCTCGTTTTTACGGGACAAGCCTTGCTACGAGAATACGGCTCTCTGCTTCCGTAAAGACAGAGTTTTGCTTTGTTTCTTTTTTTCCCAACGAAGGGAAGCTCTAAATGGCATAATTGTTATACCGCTCCCGCTATATTTCCTTTGACTTTATTATTGTAATGATGAATTTTATTATACTATCTTTTTTGAAAAGGGACAAAGCTTTATATTTATTATACTTAAATTTTTGGCTTTTATCCCTATATAAAGGATGTAGGAACTATGACAGACAGAAAAAAAGACGAGGAAATACCTTCTAAAACAGGTGCAAAAACTTACCAACCCCCCACTGGACAACAAAAAGTATGGTCCTGGACAACAGCAGAAAAAAGTATCAATTATTCTGTTACAGCAGACTGGATTCTGATTCGTAAAAGAGAAAAACCTGTTGCAGATGTTTTTTATACCTATTACGGCTATAAAGGGAAAACATCCCATGTGCGCCCTATTACTTTTGTATTTAACGGTGGCCCGGGGGCTTCTTCCGCCTACCTACATGTAGGCACTATGGGTCCTAAAACAGTGACTTTTGGAGAAAGAGGGGAGTGCTTACCTCCTCCCGCTAAGTTAAAAGATAATACGGAAAGCTGGCTCGATTTTACGGATCTGGTCTTTGTAGATCCTGTGGGAACTGGCTTCAGCCGTTCTTTAGAAGAAGTGGATCTCAGTCCTCCAGGAATAAAGGAAAAAGAGGGGAGTCCTGCAAAAGAAACCTCCCAAAAAGAGTTTTATAAAATGAATCGGGATCTGGAAGTGATAGGGGAGTTTATTCAACACTTTTTATCTAAATATCATCGCTGGTCTTCTCCTGTTTTTATTGCCGGAGAAAGCTATGGAGGCTTTCGTGTGGCCAAGCTATCGCGTAAATTACAAGAGGATTACGGAATAGGATTAAGTGGAGTTATATTAATTTCTCCTTGTTTGGAGTTGGCGACTCTTTCTCCCAGTGACTACGATGTGCTGAATTGGATAGAGTCTTTTCCTACAATGGCGGCAACCGCAGCCTATCACAAAAGGTCATTTTACTTTAAGGACAAGCAAAAAGAAATGAGCGCTATCGGCACCCCCGGCGCTCCTGGTGCGGAATTAAAAGATTTGTTAAAACCAATTGAAGATTTTGCTCTTAATGAAATGAGTAGCCTTTTAATTCAAGGCGAAAGAATGGATATGGAGAAAAGAAAAAACATTCTTAAAAAAGTAGTGAACTTTATAGCCGTTCCTTTTGAAAAAATGAACAAAGGCTATGGGCGTCTTAGTATTTGGCAGTTTTGCCGATGGTTGTTGCAAGAAGAAAGAAAATGGTGCGGCTTGTATGATGCTTCTATTACTGTTTATGACCCTTTTCCTGACCGGGATCAATTTGAAGGGGCTGATCCTAGTTTATCTGGTATTGAACACGCTTTTAGCCACGGCATTAATACCTTGTTAAGAGAGCACTTGGAACTGAATTGTGAAAGACAATATCGTCTCTTAAGTAGGGAAGTAAATAAAAGTTGGAAAAGAGATCAGCAGAAGCATTTTTTTGATATGCAGATAGGGGCTACTGATGATCTTCGTTATGCTATGGCTATGAATCCTCAAATGAAAGTCTTCATCTGCCACGGTGTATTTGATTTAGTGACCCCTTACTTTTCTTCCGAAAGAGTGATTCAGCTGATGAACTTGCCTGAGCCTTTAAAGAAACAAATTTCTTTCCAGGTGTTTCATGGGGGACACATGTTTTATACATGGACCTACTCCCGCCAATTCTTTAAGTCGCGAATGAATGAGTTTTATAAAAACTTTTGATGCCCGTATTGTTATTTTTTTAAAATAAAAGGGGATAAAAAAAATACACAAGATTAAAAAAGATCATGTAAAAATTACAAGTAGTGTTACATAAATATGAAATTATGTTAGATATTTTATATTGGATTTTAGAGACAATTCTTTTAAAGAGTTAGGAGTAAATAGACAGGAAAAGGGGGTAGTTAATAATGTTAAGTAGAAAGAGAAATAGCCTGCTTTACAAAGTATTTTTCTTAGTTTTAATTGTTTGTTTTGTTTTTTATGAGGTTTATGCGATTGAGCCAAGTTCACAGATCAGACATCCTTATTTTTGGAAAGTAGAAAAGGATGGAAAGACATCTCACTTATTGGGAGTTGTGCATGAACCTATTCCTATTGATGAATTACGATGTTCGCGAGAAATACAACATCGTTTAGAGGATAGTGATCTTGTTTTTGTGGAACTTGATTACCGTACAGAGCAAAGCAAGGAATTAATAAATATTCAAGAGCAGCAGATGTTATCTACAGATGGTAGAGAGTTTCAAGCTTTAAATAAAAAAAGTCAAGAGTTTTTGAGGGAGAGAATTGGTGATCAATGGAATTTTTATGGTTATGGACTCTTATTATCTAATTTATGTAAATATGGTGTGAGTAGAATAGATGGTTTAAAGTTGGATGAACAGATTACTGATGCAGCTTATTCCAAAGGGATACCTCTGCGGGAATTAGATGATTTTCATGCAAAATACACTGGATTTAAGGAAAAATTAAAAAAGGAAGGGGAGTTTTATAATAGCTTATCAAATACGGAATCCATATTTACGGTAGAAGTAAATATTTTAAATAATCGGATAGATAGATTTCCTAAAGAATGCCCTCCTCAATGGTTGATTGATGCTAAGGAAAATTATAAGTACGGAAATTATAGAAGCATTGCAGATATTGCTCAAGCCAATGTGACAGATTTGAGTTTATTATTCAATTTAATGAAGCGCAATTCTGAATGGGTCAATCATTTTGAAGTAGCCCATCAAAACCATGAGCGTGTTTTTCTTGCAGGCGGGTTGGCTCATTTTGTTTTTAATCCTTTTGATAATTTAGTAAAAGATTCAACAGGATTATCAATTATAACAATTTCTGAACCTTTTAGTGTAGTAGATCTTCTAAGGGTCAGGGGTTATATCGTAGAACGAATGTTTTGTGAAAAATAGCTTTATTTTTATAAAGTTTTACAAGTTTTCTATTCAAATCCCCGATAAGTTATATTATGTTACATAATAAAAGTCCTTCTCTATCAGGCTTTTAAATAGTTGGTTCTGAAAAAGTTTTCTTATTTGCAACAATTTTAAATGAAAGAAACTTTTTCTTGTTAAGATTACCCCTTTAAAATACAAAAATATAAATAAAATCAAATTGTGAGGATTTTTTCAGAACTGACTAAATAGAATCCCCTACTTGTCTTATGTCGTTCATGTTATATCTCCTTAGTGCGATTCTTCGTTGAGGTAAAAAAATGGC
>JAPPLY010000010.1 GCA_028819305.1 Bdellovibrionales bacterium | reverse complement strand
TAGACCAAAGGTTTTTTCCCAACTCCAACACAATACAATGTAATAAATAATATCAATGACTCGTGATTCTCCCGCCTTCGGGAAAATGGGAAGGTAAGTTGTTGCCTTCCCTTCCCGTAAAATTTTTCTCCACTCCCGCGCGAATGTAAGGTCGCGGGGAACGAGGATCAAACCGAATTGGTATAAATCATAAGATGTTATAAAAAAGTTTTATAGTCTTTTACAGTGAAAGGTTCAAAATCCCTTAGCTGCGATTTTACCTTATCCACATTAGTGAGAATAAGAACTTTCATTTGATCAGGATGTAAGTGTTTGCTCACAGCCTCATTGACTGTGTCTAAACTTAAAGAAGTCAACTTAACGAAGTACTCTTTAGCATAGCTATAAGAAATATCTTGGCTGTTCAGGTACATCAAATAATGGGCAAAGCTATCCGCTGTAGAAACTCTTGTAATAAATTGGTTCTTTAAAAGCTGCTTTGCTTTTTCCAATTCTTCTGCGGTAAGGCCATTTTTATGAAAATCTTCTAGCACTCCCATAATTTCTAATAAAGCACTTCCTACTTTGTCATTTCGTACGGCTAAGCCTATTTTAAAAGCCCCTAATTCTTTTTTAGCAGAAAAAGCAGAAGAAATACCATAAGTAAGACCTTTCTGTACACGAATCCGTTTCATAAGACGAGAGTTAAAACTCCCTCCTAAAATAACATTAGCTGTTTTTAAAGATAGATAGTCTGGATGCGAGCTATTTACGGAAATATGCCCCATTCTGATTTCAGACTGAATAGCCGCAGGGTGATTGATAATTAAAAGCTCTTTTCTTTTTACAGAAGGCACCAAGGAAATATCTATATTCTTTTTTGAAGATGTTTCAGATACTCCAGAGGGAGCCTTCCACTTTCCTAAAAATTTTTCTAATTTTTCTATAATATCATCAGAGTATTGACCAGATATACTAAACAAGGCATTATGTGGATAAAAATATTCATCATATCTTTTTTTAATATCCCCCCCGGATATTTCCTTCAAGCTGCCTAAACTTCCATTTTGATAGAAACCATAAGGATGGGACTCATATAGATATTTATTAAAAACACGACTGGAATAAGAAGAAAAATCCTCTCCGCTTCTTTTTACCCAGCCAATGGCTTTTTCTTTTGCTCTTTGAAACTCCTGTTCCAAAAAAGAAGGTTGCGTAATAATCTGAGAAAAAATCTCCAGAGCTTTTTCGTCAAGCCAAGATAGTGTTTCTACAGAAAAAAAGAGCGCGTCTTTATTTAAGCTGTACAAAAAAGAAGTACCTAAAACTTCTATATTTTCAGCTACCTGCACAGCAGAAAGTTTTTTCGTACCCTTATCAATCACTTCCGTCAATAAAGCCATTAAGCCTTCTTTATCCGCAGGGTCCATACGAGACCCTGACCTAAACATCATATCGAAAGATATATAAGGTAAGGCTGTATCTTTTACTAAAAGCACCTCCAGCCCGTTTGAAAGAGTTTTTTTACTAAAAGAATAAGGTTTATAATAATCCACTTCACTTTTACTCATAACCTGCCCCCTCCAAAACAAATAAAAGAAACAAGAACACACAATACATATAAATATATATAGCCATTTTTTTTTCTTCATCTTCAATCTCTAAAAATCCTTCGTGTGTCTTGATAATTTTTAAAACACAACATCTTTGTAAAATAGAAAATCATTTTTTACCCATAGGTACCAACTCGACTATAGAAACTTTTTCATCAGATAAATATAAGTTCGCTTGTTCTTTTATTGTTTGAGCTGTTACTTGTCCATAACGATCCAAGTCCTTGAATAACTCCCTATAATCTTCAAAATAAGCTTCATTAACGGATAAAGAGTTAGCTTTTCCGGAAAGGGATTTTACGGCTGATATGTAGTCATTCATTATAGAGCGTGAGCTTTTTAACAAATCCGTTTCACTGATTTTATCGAACCGTGTTTTTTTTATTTCAGATAGAAACAACTGTTTTGCTTTTTCCAAACTTTTTCCCGGAGCCATTCTAACAAAAACAAGAAATATACCCGCTTCTTTCAAGCCATAATAAAATCCCCCTACAGCCAAAGCAAGCTTATGCTCATAAACCAATAGTTGATGTAGCCAACTGGACTCACCACTAACTAATACACGATTTAAAATTTCCAAAGAATAGGCCCCATCCTCACCGGCTTTAGGAACTTTATAAGCAAAAGCCAAGGTAGGAGCACTGATGGCTCTTTCTATCCGAGATACTCTCTGTTTTATTTGATTCGGTTCTTGATAAGAGTGAGGTTCTCTTATTTGAGATCTTTTAAGGGCGCCATAATATTTTTGAATCCACCTTTTGGCTTTCTCTAATTCAAAATCCCCTGCCAAAACCAAAATAGCATTATTAGGAGCATAATAGGACTGGTAAAATTCTTTACAATCATCTAAGGTCATTACTTCCAAATCCTTCATCCAACCGATAATAGGCCGACGATAAGGGTGAGACTTAAAGACCAATTGCATCATAGGCTCAAAAACTTCATTCGGATTATTATCCGTTCTTAACCTTCTCTCCTCTTTTACCACTTCCTTCTCCTTATCAAAGTTACTTTGAGTAAGACGCAAACTATTTAACCTCTCCGACTCCATTTCTAAAATCATTTCCAATTTATGGCTCGGTAACAGTACCTCGTAAGCCGTATAATCGCGTGAAGTAAAAGCATTATTTCTAGCTCCTATGGCCTCCAGCCTCTCTTCATACTCTTCACCTGTATATTTATCTGTTCCCCGAAACATCATATGTTCAAATAAATGAGCTAAACCTGTTTTGCCCTCCTCTTCATCTCTAGACCCTATTTTTACCAATAGTTGATGATAGACCTGCGGAATACGTCGGTCTTGATGCAGTAATACCACCATACCATTGTCCAAGGAGTACTTTTCCACTTTTAAATTGATTAAAGAAGACTGTTTTTGAGAGGGTATTTTTTTATTTTTGCTTATATTCATTTTGTCTGACAAAGTTTTATTAATATTTTTAGCTTGTTTTTCTGCTTTATTTTCACTTTCTGCATAAGCCTTTCCGCTAAATAAGAAAACCATCAATAGAGTAAAAAAACAGTGAAATAAAAAGGCCATTGGCAAATTTAAAATTGATTATTATAGAACAGATCTTCCCTATTTTTTCAAAGTATCTTAAAGATACTGAGTATCAAAGATCCGTAAATTCCCCCACACTTTCCACTAACTGTATAAACTCAGGAGAACACGGAGAAACCGGATTAATTTGAGGAGTTAATAAGCCCCCTAGACCATTTAGGTTATAATGAGCTGGATTTTTAATCAGCACATCCAAAGACCTAACTTTAGTGCACTCAGGAGATTCACAAACATGAACAGCTACAGGAAAAGCCTTAGCGGGAATACGGACACACTCTCCTTCCACTTTCATATCTACAATGACATAATCCAATTCTGTAGAAACATACTTTGTAGGAGGTATGATATAAGTATCGTTTGTATCAACACTTTTTAACAAAATATATAAAGGCCCTGAACCACGATGATCTTGAAACTCATTAGTAATCGCAAAGAATTGCTCTGTATTGTTAGAAACGACCTCACTAGGATTCATAGAATCCTGTGTTTGTACAGAACGATCACCTGCACAAGCCACTAGCAGAAAAAAAATAGAAAGCAAGCTCATAACAGCGTATTGTTTTATCATAATAAACTCTCCTCCTTACATAAACCACAAAACCCTATCCCTGTGAGCACGGGAAATAAACAACATTATTTCTCATTCTGTATATTTCACTCTCCCTATCCTCGTGAGCATGGGAAACAAACAACATCAGTATAAATCAGCATATACCTTAAAGATAGGCCCTTTCCCTGTTATAAGCAACTAATTTATGTATTTTAGTGGTATGCCCCCCAAATAGGGACATTTTGTCAGGCATCAAAACATAGTTTTTCATATTTTTTTGTGATATGCTGTTTTGAGTTTTCTGCCTCCTATCTAAAGTTTATAAGGCTCCCTACTTTTTTGCTGTCCACTTTTATGTGTATTAATTGTGTTGCTGTTGATTTTTTATTTATTCAGAGGTTAGAATTTCAGGAAGGTTCGGAAAAACCTGCTTTTGCAAAAACAAGGATTCCTGACCTGCTCGATATAAAAATAAGTTTCTTAAAGTATAAAATTAAAAATTATGAATACCCATTTTGACATCATTATAACCGGCGGAACAGTTCTTCTTTCCCATCCAAAAAACCCTTACAACATAGTAGAAGAATCTGTAGATATAGGTATTTTAAACGGCCAAATTACTAAAATAGGCTCTTTGAGTTCTTTTTATGCAAAGCATACTTTCAAAGCAAAAGGATTGCATATTTTACCTGGACTTATTGATACGCAAGTTCACTTCCGTGAACCCGGGATGGAACATAAAGAAAATATAGAATCGGGAAGTCGATCTGCCCTTTTAGGAGGCATCACCGCTTTTTTTGACATGCCTAACACTACCCCCCCTACTGTTACAACGGAAACTTTAGAAGATAAACTCAACCGAGCAGAAAGCTCCTCCTGGTGTGACTTTGCTTTTTTCATAGGAGCCTCACCTGACAATGTTCATAACCTACCTACATTAGCTCATGCAAAACACTGTTGTGGAGTTAAAATTTTTATGGGCAGCTCTACTGGTTCCCTGCTTTTACATGAAACAGAAAAGCTGGACCACATATTGCAAAATATTTCTACAAAACCCATAGCTATTCACAGTGAGGATGAGGAACGACTTAGAGAAAGAAAAAAAATAGCTCTATCTAATCCAGGAAAAGTACACTTACACCCTGTGTGGAGAGACCCGGAATGCGCGCTCATTTCAACAAAAAAAATTATTAACCTGGCTAAAAAATATAATAGAAAAGTGCATATTCTACATGTCACTACGGAGGAGGAAATACAGTTTTTATCTGCATATAAAGAGTCAGGAACGGTAGAAGTCACCCCCCAACACCTGACTTTAATGGCTCCGGATTGTTACGACCGTTTAGGTACTTTAGCGCAAATGAACCCCCCTATCCGGGAAGAAAGACATCAAGCAGCCTTGTGGAAAGGTATCCACTCCGGCGTAGTAACTATGCTGGGGTCTGACCATGCTCCTCATAGTTTGGAAGAAAAAGAAAAACACTACCCTCACTCCCCGGCTGGTATGCCCGGCACGCAAACCATGCTGACCTTAATGTTAGACCATGTAAATGACAAAAAACTCAGTTTAAAAAGATTAACGGAATTACTGGCGGTGAACCCTCACCGCTACTACAATATAGAAAAACAAGGTCTTATCCGGGAAGGATTTAAAGCTAACATCACCATCGTTGATTTAAAGAAAAAAAGAAAAATAACAAAGGAATGGCTGGCTTCCAAATGTAATTGGTCCCCTTTTGAAAACAAGGAAACAACGGGCTGGCCTGTCGCTGTTCTTCTGAACGGCCAATGGGCTATGAGAGAAGACGAACTGATTGGTCCCTCTAAAGGACAGGCCATGACTTTTTTATAAAGGATTCATAAACATTCTACCCATTTCTCATTCCTTCAGTCCAAGAAAAAGTGTTTCGCAATTGTGTTATTTCATTCCAAATAAGTTAAAGTAATACCGGGATCGCCTCTTAAAAGGAGACAGTTAAGCAACTTTAGAAACTAACTGTAAAACCGATTCGCTTTCTTCATTAATAGCTGATAACATCTGTGTAAATTTATCTATTAGGTTCATGAACCTTTTAGTAAAGTAATTTGTTTTTTAAGTTTTTCTTTATTTGCTTTTAATGTATTGAACGGGTGTCTTACAGCAAATGGAGTAACACCATTTTTAATGGCATTTAACATCCCAACTGCTTTTTGTTTATGAATCACTTCTATGTAATCGTGGTATAAATCTGAAATATCTTTAGATAGATCACGCATATCTTTTTTTAATCGTTCAGTCTTCTCCATTATGGAAAAAAGTCTTTTATGTTTTTCTTCATAATTCTCTTATTAAATCTACCCCTAAATTACCTTTTTTGAGAGGTCATAAAATTTTAGGAAAGTATCCTAAAACTTCATGGCTAAAAAAATCAGATAAGTCAAGGAAGAGAGCTTAAGTTTCTAAACACCATACTCACTTGGTATAAAGATTTTCTAAATGAAGACTTTAATGTTCCTGTGACCAAAAAATCTTTCTGCTGTTCAAGCCAGCCTTGGACATACAGAACAAAGAACAACTCAACAGTATGCAAAGACTGTAGCACTCTTGAGTTCAGATGTAGCAGAGCAAACCGCTTCTGCTATTTTTAAAGACAGTCGCAAGTAAAAAGTTATTTTCCTTTTTTCTCATCAAAGAGTTTAAAAAAAATTCTATAAAAAACTCTTTTTAAAACCCAATCCCGTAAAATCCCGTAAATTATGCATAGGTTCATAAATAAATTAAGTAATTTCAATGACTTATGAAAAAGTGTCGGACCGACTGGATAATGTCGGGGGGTGTTATAAGGGGAAAATAACCAAACCGTTCAACAAAAAGCCACTTTTGCACCTCATGACTAACCGCTTCTACCCTCTCTAAACTTATAAATCCCGTAAAATCACGTAAAATCCCGTAACACTTTTTGATATATAAAAAATATCACTGAATCCCGTAAAAATCCCGTAACAGTTTTATAAAAATATATTTTGTACATAAAATATATGTACAAAATGAACTTTTAGAGTTATAATAGGCTATGAATTTCACCTGGGATAAAGCTAAAAACAGACTTAACAAGAAAAAACATGGAATCTCTTTTGAAGAAGCAAAGAGTGTTTTTTTAGATGAGCATGCTCGGTTGATTGGAGACCCAGATCATTCGGATAGTGAAGACAGATTTGTGTTACTTGGAATGAGTACTAAATTGAGATTTCTTGTCGTGGTTCATGTTTATCGTGAATCTAATGAGTTAATACGAATTGTTTCGGCCAGAAAGGCTACAACTAAAGAAAAAAAATTTTATAGGAGGTAATAGTCATGAGAAAAGAATATGATTTTTCACATTCAAAGAAAAATCCTTATATAAAGAAACTTAAAGTAAGGACAACCATTCGTTTAGATCAGGATACTATTCAATATTTTCAAAAGCTGTCAGAGCTTCAAGATATTCCCTATCAAAGCCTTATTAATTTATATTTACGAGACTGTATGGAAAATCGTAGAAAACCTCGTTTGAATTGGAAGAAAGCAACCTAGAAGAAGCTGTGAGCAACAATTAATTTTTTTCATGATTAAAAAACACGAAAGCAGGTATATGGAAACAAAGACTGACAAACTTTTAAGAAAGAATTATGTATTCTTTCAAAATCAATTGCCAACTTTATTGAGAGATAAAAACAAAAAAGATAAGTTTGCTCTTATAAAGGATGAACAAATTGTTGGTGTCTATGATACTGTAGAAAAAGCAATGGATACAGCAATAAAAGAAAAACAATTAAAATGGGAAACTTTTTTAGTACAAAAAATAGAAAAACAACAAGTGCATCATATTTATAAAAGAGTTTGTGTTTAGCTAATAGTAAAGATTAAACTCATCAATATATAATAGTATGGTATTTAAATAAATTGTTATGTTAAAGAAAATAACAGTCTATATTGAAGAAAGTAACTTGGATACTTTAAAGGCTCTTTCACTTATCCGAAATAAGTCAGTAGCAGAGTTAATTCGTATTGGAGTAAAACAGATTTGTAAATCTCTCCCTAGGGAAGAAATAAAAACTTTTGATGTACTAACTAAGCTCAGACAAAACACAAAGAAGAAAGGCTATTCCAGCAAGGCTATTATGAATATAGCTTTGAAAGCACAAAGAGAGGTCCGCAGTGAGCGTAAAAAAAGAGAATACCCTAGTCATCTAAAAAAAATTTTAATAGAGATTGTGTCTAAATCTCCGGAAGATGTTCCTGTTTTAAATATTATTATAGATGATGATCCTGTCGCGACTTTATTCTATGACAAGAATAAAGAAAAGTATGGGCTGATTTACCATGAAAAATATAAAAACCATGAATTGCATATTCCTCTTAACATAGATTTACCAAGAAATGAATCTGTTAAAATTGGCAAAATCTATTATAGTAAAATACTATGGTATCCCTTTTCAGCTAGAATCCCCAGTAAAAGCAGAACAGATTGTATAGAGGAATTAAAAGAAAAGTATGATCTTACATTGGATGATCATCCTTTAAAAATCTTAAGTAGTATAGGCCGAGTCAGTATCGCCAACTATTGGAAGCTGGAACCTTTCAACCCCTTAACTAACCCGTAATTTTTGTAAAATATTTTTTTTACTGATTCAAAATGATATGATGATTGATAAAGCACTTGTAAACAAAAACTACAATTCTTTTAAAAAAGCTCTTTCTAAGTTAATGAAAGAGCATCCAAACAAGATAGCTGTTGTAAAAGATCAAAAAGTTATTAAAATCTTTAATACTATAGAAGAAGCTGATCAATTTGTAATTGAAAAAAAATACAAGCCTGGTACTTTTCTTATTCAAGAAATTAGTGACACTATTCACTACATTTCAAGATTAGTTTAATCCTATAGAATGTTCTTCAATCCACTTACTGTTATATTCAAATTTTTATCACAATTCTTTAAGTAGAGAAAAAAATTCAAGCAGCCTTTATAATTTTTAATCTAGTCTTATAACCAAGAGACGATAATACTCTCAACATTAAATCTGTGGAAACATCTGAAATATTTCGATTCAAAAGTGCTGTCATTCGGGTTCTAGAACTTCCAGCTAATTTTGCCAGTTGTTCATGAGTAATCTTTTTCTTTTTTACAATTTTTATAATTTCTGAATTGAGATTTGTACGAAAAGCTATTTCAGCTCCTTCTGCAGGTGTTAAACCCAAAGCCTTAGCAAGCTCTTTAACTGTATTAACTCTTACTGTTTTAACTTTAGCCATCAAATACCTCCTTTAATCTTTTTTTAGCTGTTTTAATTTCTTTCTTAGGTGTTTTTTGTGTCTTCTTAATAAATGCATGAAAAACTATTATTCTATCTTTCATCCGAGCTAAATAAAAAGTTCTATATATACCACTTGAATCTTTACTTCTAATTTCCTCTACACCAGATCCCACTGATTTTACAGGACGAGACAATGGCATAGAAAGTCTTTCACCTTTTTGTAGTGCTAAAATAGCCTGCCCTATAACCTTCCGCACGTTGACAGGAAACTCTTTTATTACTTTTAGTGCTGCTGGATGAAAATCAACTGCTTTCATTAGCCTAATGTCTCATATTTGAGACATTAAATCAAGATAAAAAGAGAAAAAATGTAAAAATTAAGGAAAAAACGTTTATAAATAAGATTTTTTTTAATTAAAAAACGCGAAAGCAGGCTTTCGCCTGCTCGCACCCACCAGTCGAAACGAGTGGGGATGTTACTATCTATTATCGGTGCTCTTGAAAATAAGTCAAGAATTAGCTACTCAGTCAATTGGAAGCCAGAAACAATTTATCTTTTATCTCAATGCATTCACTCTTTCAATTAATTTATATTTCTTTAGTTTCTGTTTTGGAAAGAGCCCTCTGGAAAGACCTTCTCTTATAACCTGATTTACAAATCTCTTTGAAATATCAGAATGGAGAATATCAAAAAGTGTTCTCGTTGGATTGGTGACACGATAGCCTGCTATAGTTCGCCACTCTGATGGTTTTAAGTCATTTTTATGAAGAACCAGAATATTAGATACTTGAGCCCTCCTCCTAAAATCTATAGGTACTGTCATATGTAGTTTAGAAGGAGAAAGATCAGATAGATCGTAAATTTGAAGAGCTGTTTCATGGGAGTAAACTCCTTGAATTTCCCCTACTCTATTGCAAGACCAAAGAGACCATAGACTAAGTTGTGAATCAGGAGAATAAGGAAAATTTTTTAGACGATAAATACCTCTTTGCTCCCTTATCCAATTACCTGATTTAACATGATAGGGGTGGTTTCTTTCATCATAGCCAGCTTGAACAGCTTGACGAGCAGTAAAGAGTCCCTTTTGCTCCTCAGCTACTTGATAAAGAATCTCTGAAGAAGTTTTTTTTATTTTCTCACTAACCATTACATAAACCTCATAATTATTATGAGTTTTATGTCATCATAATTCCATTTTGTCCATTAAAAAGTGAGTTTTAAGACCTCTTAATCCACATTTTAGTAAAAAAAGCTTACTCATCTTATAATTAAATGCACTAAAATAAAAAAATGCTACTTACTTTTTTTAAAACTAAAGAGTTTGTTTCATTTGCTCCATTATTAATCTATTTATCCCTTTGGGGTAAAGGTTATAGAAGGGATTTGTCATTTAGTTTATACGAAATCGAAGATGGACTTGCTTTAATTTCTATATATGCTGTTTTTTTATTTATATTGTATAAAGGGAAAAAAGTATTTCAAAAAATAGAAGAAAAGGTTAATAGTACACACTTACCTTTCTTTTATTCTACCATTAATGTAGTGCTCATTATTATTAACAGACAACTCTTTGTTCATAAAAGAGATTATGATGAATATCATACTTTAATTAAAATTACTTTAACTATATGTATAGGTCTGTTAATTTGGTTTTGGAGTCAAAAGGAACATGAATCTGGAAACTTCAATAAAGATTGAAGCTGTCAATGTAGATAAAAGCTTTTGATTTTTTCTTAGGTTTAGAAACGCGAAAGCAGGCTTTCGCCTGCTCGCACCCACCAGTCGAGTCCAGTGGGGATGTCACTATTTATTATTAGTATTTTTAAGAATAAAGTCAACTTTATTGGAAAAGTTTTTCTTCTAATAACTTGCGTTGAAGACCTCTTTTCCTTGATGACATTTTTTTAAGATTTAAAATCTTCCACTGTACACCAGGAAGAGTTTCAACATTTTTTTCAAGCCCAAGAAGACTCCAATCAGGAACAAGTTTTTTAAATCCAACTAAAAAATGTTTTTCTTCAATAGTCAGTGTTTCTTTTATTTTCTTTATTAAAAGCTCTCTTGCACTTTTTAGATCCTTCAGTGTTATTTTAGTATTTGCCATCGCTTGGAAAGCCTGTATTGCTTCTTCTGGAATATCTTTTAAATTTGGTACTATAATCTCATGAATAGGTCGTGGACTAGAAATCAGATAAACAAGAAATGCTTTTCTTATTTCTTCAGTAATGCCTTCATTTTCAAGAAGATGCTTAATATCAAATAAATCTCTTGGATGTTGTCTGCTAAGTGCCGCATGAATTTTTCCTCCAAAAACATCAGCGAAACTTAAACACTTAACTTCCTCTCTCTTATGGAATGTGTCCATGATATATGTAGAAGTGGCTTTTATTTCAGGGTCAAAAACTGAACCCCTAAGAGTAAAATTAGGTTCTACCTTTATTTCTGCTTTGCTGTTTTTTACAAGCAGTCTAACTTCACCTTGTGCATCAAGAGGATGTGATGACCTGACTGTAAGATCACGTTTTTCTAAAGTAAGCTTCATTTCTTTTAAAATTTCATGAATATTTTGAAAGCTTATTTTTCTTTCTTCTATTGGAAGGTAGCAAAGATCAATATCCACCGATAACCTTGGAGCATTTCTGTAAAAAAAATTGATAGCCGTACCTCCTTTGAGAGCTAATCGCCTATCTTTCATTACAACAGGCAAAATATCCAGAAGTAATTTAACTTGCTGTACATAATTTTCTCTCATTATTTCTTTTTCCTTTATTTAATGATACGACTATTGAAAAACTCTAAGTTCTCATTTGTACTATTTTTTATATATATATCAAGAAAATAATTTAATTAGAATAGTCATCATAAACTGGCACAGTGATATTATAAGTCTTGTTCAGTTTTCCATTTTTACTTACAACTCTCTTTCCACGCCCTAATTTAATTCGGTGAATATTTAATTTTCTTATTATAGGAAATTTTAATTTATCTGCCATGTAAAGAAATACTCTTTTTACCTTTATTGATGAGCAATTTTCCAGTAGTTGCTGAACAAGTGAAGAGCGTAAATCCAAAAGACCTTCAAAATACCTTTCAAGAGTTTCAAATGAATCCGTTAAATCAAGGTTGTCTATCATTTCCATGATGGCTCGCTCTTTTGAAGACAGGGTAAAATGAAACTTTGATTGATTGTACTCTATAAGGCCCAAATCAGATGGGAGAAGAGAAGAAGTTTTAAAATAAAACTTAACACCCCAATCATTTTTTTTAAGCCAGATAGGGATTCTTATTTCTTCTCTTTTTACTATATAGACAAGAGGTCTTTTACCCATTTGTATAAAATGCCCTGCACCCTGCATCTCAAGAGCAGATTGCCCGGAAACATGTAAAGGAAGCTGTAATTCTTTTTGAGCAGTAAATATAGCCGCTTGCCAATTAAGTTCATCATTCGCTTTTATATAAGCACCTCCGCCAAGTTTTTTGATAAGTTTATTATTTAAACATTGATGAATAGACTGGCGACTGATACCATGAGATTCAAACCAGGAATAAGTATGAACCTCTTCATCTTTCCAGTTGAGAAATAGGCGGTTTTTTGTAGAGTTTCGCTTCTTTATATTACTTCTTTTTGTCTCCATAGTTTAATAATATCACAATAAATAAATAAATAATAGATATATAATGTGGTAGTAAGTAAAATAAAGAGGGTAATGAGTTTATATTTGATATTACCTTATTTAAATGATATATTTCTACCACAATGAAGTCATTCAGCCCAAAATTCATTAATTCACTGAGTTTCAATAGCTCTCATTTATCTACTTTTAAGAAGCTCGGAGAATATCGTATAAAACAAGGTCTTTTTAGTAAGCAGTCAAAAAAGACATTAGAAGTATTAAAACAACACGCTATTATTGAATCTGTTGAGTCTTCAAATAGGTTAGAGCAAATCACGGCCCCTTATAAACGAATTAAGGAACTTGTAACCCACTCTGTAACCCCTGACAATCGTCCAGAACAGGAAATTGCAGGTTATAGAGACGCATTCTCCTTTATATATGACTCCCATAGAGATGTAGAAATTTCTGTTAGTGTTATTAAACAGCTACATAAGATGCTTTATCATCATTTGCCTGAAGAAGGTGGATATTTTAAAGCAGTTGATAATAAAATTATCGAAAGAGATATAGGTAGGAATACTATTCGTGAACGTTTTATTCCTGTTTCTGCTGCTAAAACACCACAGGCTATAAGTGAACTATGTCAATCCTATAAAGACTGTCTTAATACTTATGAAGCAGACCCTATGATCCTGTTTCCTCTTTTGATTTTGGATTTCCTGTGCATTCATCCCTTTAAAGATGGGAATGGACGGATTTCAAGATTATTAACACTTTTGATATTATATCGTCATGGTCATGAAGTGGGTAAATATATCAGTCTGGAACGAATATATGAACAATCTAAAGAAGGGTATTATAATGCTCTTCAAGAAAGCTCACAAGGTTGGCATGAAATGAAACACAACCCATTTCCTTGGATGGAGTATTTTTGGGGAGTTCTTTTGCGGTCTTATAAAACTTTTGAAGAAAAAATAGAAGATATTCAAGGAACTATAGATAAAAAAAGTCCAAAAACAGAACAAATTAAAATTGCTATCAGAAAAAAAACAGTTCCTTTCTTTATTTCAGATATTGAGAAAGATTGTCCAAATGTCAGTAGAGATATGATTCGTAATATTTTAAGGCAACTAAGAGATGAAGGAAGGGTTAAATCTCAAGGGACAGGTCGAGGAGCCAAGTGGATGAATATCAGAGGTGAACTTTCTGAAACAATGATTAAATTTAAGGAAGAAAGAATAGATAAAATTTTATCAAATAAAACACCTTTACCTTTGGTAAGGGGTCCAAAAATAGTACTACATATAATACCTGTAGAATTTTTTAATAAGTATCAAACATTTATTATAAACAAGTTAGATTATTCTGATCGTGGATTTGATTTTCAGCCAATCAGTACTTTTCAAAGTAGTGGTGGCGGATGGAACACACGAGTGAATTTTGATGGATTTGTGAACTATGACACTTTAGAAAAAGATGGGTTTTTCTCTTATATCCAAGTGTTTAGAAATGCTGTCATTGAGGCAGTAGATACATACTCTGTTGCTACCGCATCAGCAGATGGTAGTTTTTTAACTCCGCAAAACTATGAGATAAGTATAGTGCAAGCGTTGAGTCTATACATTTCATCATTAGTTAAGAGAAATATACATGGCCCTTGTTTTGTATTTCTTTCTTTACTTGGAGTTAAAAAATATGAAATATATAATCAATTTGGTTTCTTGCGAAATAGAACAACACCAATCGACAGAGACAATTTACTCCTCCCAGAAATATATATTGAAGAAATAAGTAATTTTTCAGCACCAGATGTAATGAAACCTGCTTTTGATATGGTTTGGAATGCTGGTGGTTACATAGGCTCAAGAAACTATAATAAAGAAGGTAAATGGAACCCTATAACCTATTGAAGTATAGAAGATTATATAACAAGTATATAACTGGTATGTTACACAAATCTCATAAGTGTTATGAGGGAGCCAAAGCAATCATTTAAGGAGATTTTATGTCTTATAATTGGGGATTTATTAATGACGGTGCAACTTTTCAATCTCTTGTATCTGATCTTATCAGACACAAAGACCCAACTGCCAGAGTATATGAGCGTTCAGGTCCCGATGCTGGGATTGATATAAAAAGTGGAGATGGAAAAACAGTCTATCAAGCTAAATATATAACAAATCAAGATAATTTTTCCAAAGTAATAAATAGAGCAAGAAGAGAGTTGGACAAAATAAAAGAATATAAGAAAAAGGATCATAAGAATTATAATCACTGGGAAGATGTAGAAAATTGGTGCCTTCTTACTAATGCTGTATGGAATCCAAATGATGAACAACAATGGATCACGCAAGTGGAAATACCTTTTAAAGATATAAGTTTAAAAGTTGAACTGAGACATAAAACAGATCTTGAAGAAGATTTAAACCGGTTTTCAAATGTAAAGAATGAATATTTTGAGGGAGAGAACAGGGTTTTACTGAGTGTGTCGGAAGCTATTGATAGGTTTAAAGATAATATTATCTTATCCAAGGGATTTTCTGAATCAATAGAAGGACGCTCTGAAGAGTTAGCTAAGTTTTCTGATTTTATTAATAATCAGGATAAAAAAATGATTTATGTACATGGACCGGGTGGAATAGGAAAAACCAGATTTGCAATAGAAGTAGCTCTTCAATCCAACAAAGTTGGTTATGATGTTTTCTGGGCAAATGTGGCCACAATGGAAACCAGCAATAATTGGTTTCAGGCAGTAGTATCTAATCGAAAAGCTCTTTTAATTATTGATGAACCGAGAGAAAAACGAAGTATTGAAGTACTTTTGGAGCAAATTACTAGTCATAGGCTCATAAACTGGAAATTTGCTATTATCACTCGTACAACAAAAGACTATATTTTAGAACTATTAAATTACAATATATTAGGTACTATTGAAAAATCTATAGAAATTAAAGCACTCACAAAGGAAGAAAGTAAAACACTATTTCTATCTTTAATAAAAAAATCTGACAAGTTAAAAAATTATATTAATACAGATGCTGTACGTAGATTGTGTGCAGCAATTCTGAAAATATCTGATGGACTACCAATATGGATTGCTGTAGCTGTTAAGCTTCTTGAAGATGAAGGAAATATAAACGATCTACCTGAAGATCCGTTTGCATTGGCAAAAAAATACTTAGAGGAATTTTTATCATCTCCTCCAGAGTCTTTGAATAAGGATAAGTTTTCCAAATGCTTAAAAGCTATTGCTATTCTTCAGCCTGTAAATATTGAAGATGATGATCAGACATATGATTATTTCCAAGCTCTATTAAGTGATATTGAAAAGTCTGAATTAGAAGAGGTTTTTAAAGTTTTACAAAAGAAAAAATTTGCCTCAAAAAGAGGTAGATTATTGGAAATTAAACCTGACGTTATTAGGGATTATATCATATTTAAAAAAATTGGTGATAATATTTCTGAATCAAAGGAATGGCTAAATAAAATTCTTAATATAAAAAATCTCAGAAAAATGAAATCAGCTCTCACTCAATTAGCCAAAGTAGAATTTCATCACAGATATCAAGGTAAGGAGCAAACCTTCTTTGATAGAATTTGGAGTCTCTTAGCTAAACGAGTGGAGAAGGGTGATTTAAATGAATTATTTAATATATTAGAGATAAGTTCTGCTATTTCATTTGCAAATCCCATACAGTTTTTAAAATTGGCCCAGGAAATGCAAAAAAATAAAAAAGAAAGACAACCTATTAAATGGACAACAGACTTCTTATACCACGACCGTCTTATACTGGACCTACCAAGAGCAATATATGATGCTGGCAGATATGTATCGACCGAAGAAGAAGCAAAAAAAATCTTTAAAGAATTAATCAATCTAGCTGAAAAAGAAGAATTTCTTCTTAAAGAAAAAAACCATTTTATAAATGATGGTAATAGGGCTAAACAGCTTCTAAAAGAGTTAATAGAAAATAGTAATAGGTATAACTATGAATCCATTATATTTGAATGGATTATACAGCAATTAAATGAAGTTAATAATCTGAATCTAATTCAACTAACAATATTAGAAGTGCTAACAATAGAATTTTTAAAGATAGAAAGACATAGCACTGAGGTTGAAGATAGACAGTTTATTGTAAGTAGATTCTTCATTCTTCCTGATTCTGACACTCAGAAATATATAAATAAAATTATTAAAACAGTTTGGTTATTAGTAAATTCAGGTAGTGCAAGTATTGAAAATAGGAAATTGTTATGGAAATTACTAGATGAATATCACAGACAATTGAATAATTGTAGTAGAGCGAAAAATATATTAGAGAAATACAAAGAATTCTGGGAAGTAGAATTAGAAAATAGTTTCAATTTTCTGAAAAATTATATATCAAAACATACTACTGATATATCAGAAATAAGGCAATTGCGATCCATTTGGGAATGGAATCTACGCTTTGATAAAAGAGAAAAATTTAAGAAATATGCGAAGGAATGTGAAGATCTGCTTTTACAAAACAATGATAAATACAGTTATATAAAACCACTTTTCGATGATAATCGTTACTACCCTAAGAACGATTTATTGGAAAAATATTATAAGAAACTTAATTCGCCGGAAAAAATATATTCCTTTGTTAATGACTGTTTTAAGTATGATGACAGAAGAGGCTATGATATTTGTAGGAGGATAGCTGAAAAACTTGGAAAACATATTAATTTATCAATTCATGTCTTAGATTATGTAGACAAAACAGTTAAGAATAAAATATTCGATCACCAATTTAAGTTTCTTTGTGAAATCCTTGCATTTCAATCAAGTGCTTTCAGAGCAAATAATAATGAAGAAAAATTGTCCAAATTTTTAGTTAATTATTGGCAGAAACTTCATAGTGTGGAACAAAAAGAGTATTTCTTAATAGTTATTTATTCAGATTTACATCCAGGAGTAATGGGCTTAATGACACAAACAGATATTAAATTTATATCTGAAGTTTTATCATTAGAAAATTCTCTTTCTGAAAATAGTCTTTATGCAATAAGCCGCTTTGCAGGAAATATTATGTTTCTTGATCTTAACCAATCAAAACAAATAATTGAGAACATCTTTAAGAAAACAGAACCTGAAAAAGCGAAAATAATATTTAGGCACTATATGAGAAGTGCTTATGATAGAACTATTTTCTCAGAAGATTATCCATTCACTTTACATGAGGATATGTTCCCTTGGTTAATAAGTCTATTATTAAATTATGTACCTTCATTAAGATTAAGTGATAGTTCATTCTGGCATGACTTAATAGATATAAAAAGGAAATTAAATTCTAAATTTTCAACTCAGGATTTTGTAGATGTTCTTGAAAACAGACTCTCTCTTCTTGAAAAGAAAAGTGATCCATCCTGGGAAAATATTTTTTTGGACAGCGAATTTTTAAAAATTGTAGATCCCATTGAACAAAAAGATGCTATCTCTGAAGAGATAAAGTCTTCCATGGAGAAGTTATTAAGTTTCAATAATCACGAAGGTTCATTATATTATGCACTTCCAAGAATTGCTGCAAATCTTGATCCAGCAGGTATTTTAATACCTTCAATGATTACTAATAGGCTTCAGAACAAAAAATTTTTATGTAGGCAAGTAGAAGATATACCCTTAGAATATGAATGGACTCGTTATGCTGGATACTATCACACCAATTCTGAACCTTGGAGAATTATTGCAAAAGTTGCCTGTAGTATTGCGATTCAAAAAACTGAACAAGAAAAAAAATCAATTTTTTCCTCGCTTTTGAATCAGAAAATTCAAACATTTAAAGGTATCCCTGGTAAAGTACCTCCTTATTTTTATAATAAGGTAGAAAGAGCAGAAATACATTTGAATAAAGAAGATGATGATTCTGTTCTCAAGGAATTTATGGAGTGGAGATTAAAAGGTACTAAAGAAAAGTTAAAACTTGAAATTCAAAGAAATGATGAAACAGAAGTATGATTAATTAGTCTTCTCAATTTGGTATATACTAGTTAAATTTTCTATTTTTTAATTACTTTCCAATGGCCACCTTTATCAGCTCCAACTCTTTTTAAAACACCTTGTTTTTTTAATTGTTCTAAATGATATTTGATACCGTCAGGAGTGATATTCCCTATTTCCCTCGATAATTCTTGCCTAGTGATATAAGGGTTTTTATTAATTAAATCTAAAATTTTCTGGGTAGTTTTCTGGGTAGTTTTCTGGGTAGCCTTTGCCAAGTCTTCCTTTCTGAAGATAATGTTGTAAAAAATACTGTCATCACTATATTCAATATCAAGTGTCACTTTTTTCTTATGATTTGCAATAGTCTCTTTGATACGACTTATTCCTGTTCCAGCTTTCTCTATGTAATTAGCTCTGTGTAACATGGAAGCAATTAGAAGATTGCGAGGAAAACTCTGTGTTCCAAACTTTTTAGGATCAAATCCCTTTGGCAATCCTCCTGGATTTTGGATTTCCACTCTGTCAGCAAAAACTTCCACTACTACAGGGACTTCTCTTATAAAATAATCCCTATGGCAAACGGCATTGACAATCGCTTCTCTTAATGCAGTTTCAGGATAATCTGGGATTTCCTCTCTTCGAGGTTTGCCTGTAATCACATATTCTGTATTCGTATGTCTATGGACAAAAGCTAAAGCATCCTCAATGTTATCAATAATATTTCCTTTGTATTGTTTTCTATCTAAAATTTTAACTTTATCTGTTCCTCTGAAAAGGATACAGTCAACAAGAGCATAATTCATAATAAAATCTATATCTTTAGCAAAGAATAAAACTCCTAAGTTGGTAAATTCCTTATCAGATGTCAAACAATCAAGATTTTGTAAAAGAGTTTCTGGTTTGATAGTTGAGCTAATACCTGAAAGTTTTAAAAAATGTTTAAAAGCTTTAGAGTCAAAGTCCTGTGTAAAATTAGCTTTTTCATTGATTAACTCTTCAAAACGAACACGACCTTCTTTTTTAAAGAGCTTGATAATTTCATTTCTAGTCATTTTCTGAGAGTTTGGCCCTATCCTTATAAAAAATCCTCTTGAACATCCATAAGGTTTTTCCTGACCTTCAGGAACATGAATGACGATAAGATTTTCCTTAACTTCAATTGTAGTGTTTAATTTTGGTTCTAACTTGTTCAATACATCCTGAATTTTAGAGCGAGTACGATTGCTTGTATCGATACCTTCCACTGTCCCGTCATCAGCTACCCCCATCAGAATGTGTCCACCAGAGGAGTTGGCAAAAGCACAGACTTCATCAATAAGAGATTTATCTAAAGCTTGTTTGAATTCTATGCGATATCCTTCACCAGTTAAAATTAGATGTTTAATTTGTTTGCCTGTCATACAGATAGTGCCCCACTTTACTTTTTTAATGACCTTGTTATCGTAATCAGAAAGTGTAAAAAAAATCTTTTAACAAAGGACTTAAAGTAGTTAATGTTTATAACACTTATGAAACTACAATACTAAAAATATGGCTGGTCTATTAGTGTTTGTAAGTAAAATCACAATTTTGTTAGTAGGCTGTTAGTAAAGGCTATTTTTTATTAGTAACAAATTATGAAGTGAAAAAAAGATAGTAAAATTAGGGAATTATAGTCCACTTTTACTAACAAATAAAAACAGCGTATAAATGGCTTTATTAAATTCAGACGACACGCAGACGACATGCTCTCTCAAGCTATTGATTTTATAGGGTTTTTTCAAAGGGTTAAAATCATAATCAATCGAATCAGGCAGACGACATCCAGACGACATGCTCTCTCAAACTATTGATTTTATAGGGTTTTTTCAAGAAGGCTGAAACCACAATCAGCTAAAGAGGTCAGACGACACGTACTAAAACAAAAATAAGAAATAGCTTATTTTCATGGATTTAATATAGGGGATCTTTTATAAACAATTGGTTCATCAGGTATTTCCATAGCAATAATATCTTTATCAGGTGATATAACCCACTCTTCTGCACTCAACTCAACAATAGGGTCCGAAGATAATTTATATTTTTCTCTCAAACGAAATCTGAATGCCTTGTATAACACAAAACTTAAATAGATATCCCCCTTTTTTTCTCCTTTTTTCAGCTTTCTACACTGTTCTTCTATTTGCATTAGCTTCTTAAACTCATATGATAGTATCCCAGTGTGGAATACATTTTTAGAATCCGACTGTAGAGCACTACATTTATTCATGCCATAACTAAATACACCATAAATATTCATTTCAAATATTTCTTTTGTAATTTTTCTAATTTCCTTAAACAATTCAATTATTTTTTCAAATTCCAAATTATCAAACTTAAATTGGTTATTTTCCCCTATTATTTTGAATGAATGTTTAATAATTACTGAATCAGATATAGTAAGAAATAAAATATTTTTATATTTCCGAGCTAGTAAATCTATTCTTTTATAAAACTCCTTCATTTTTGATTCTACGATACAGTCTTTTGTAAATAATAATTCTGTACCTTTAGAAAAATCTATTATCCCAAAAATAGAGTGTTCTCTATTTAACACTGCATCTTTGTATTCATCTTTTATTACTATGAAAAAATGATTTATATTTTTTATTTGATAAAAAAATAAAATATTATCTTTCAAGATTTTATCTGGTATAAAGTGCATACCTTCTACACATAGCTCAACTGCCATGTAATTCTCATATTTTTTAACATAATTTAATTCAGAAGTTCCGATAAACCCTTTTTCCAATAATTTAAAACTACTATACTCATTATGAACAACAGTCGAGAATTTTCCAAGATCAGATTCTCTAATAAAGTACATCGGACGTACTGTATGTCCTTCTTTGACTTGTGTTTTAATGTCGTCGTCTTTTAAATCAAGATAATTAACAACTCTACCGTATCTCTTAAGTAGTTCTTTTTCAGTTTCTATATTTATCATTTTAATATCTCCAGAAAAAATATATACTGTGTCACTATAGAAGAATCAACAATAAAATGTTTCCTAAAGTTATACTAAAAAAACAGAACTTCTTGTTTGAGTAAAAAGTAGATTATTAATTTCCTATTCCTATTGGTTTGCCTGTTTCCATTGTTTTTATAATACTCTGGTCGCTTGCTTTGGCGAACAATTTTTCTGATCTGATTATCTTATTTTTTTATTGAAATAAAAAACTGTTCTCAAGCAAAAAATCGGTTCCCCCTGAAGGTCTCCCCCAATTTTTGGCTTGCAAATCGCTCCCGTCGTTTTCAGAGGGTATTTAAGAAAGCAAGCAAACCAACACATAACCATAAGGGGGTACATCATGACTAAAAGAGAAACAATTTACAATCAACTAACTGCTTTAGCTTTTCAGGAGAGCATACCATTCTGTTACGGGTGTTACATAAAAGCTCCAACAGGTACATGCCATAACTGCGGATCGGATGATTTAATGAGATTGCTTGAAAGTGTCGGTTGTGAATATGGTACAGAATGGGTTATTGAGGAAATTCTTAAGGAGCACCTTGAGCCTGTAGATAAAGAAAAGATTTTTGAGCAAATGATTGAAGACTGCTACCCAACAGATACAAAAGTCGCATGGATTGAAGTTAACACTATAGATATTTTAAAAGAAATGTGTCCTTGTGATTGGAGATTGGCTTGTGATGATTATATTTATAGCTTAGAACAGGACGAGGAAATTATGAGCTTTGACAATGGTTCAACTTACTTTCAGACTTCAGATATAGAAAATCTAATTGAAGAAAAATTAAAGAAGAGAGCCTCATAATGAGGTTCTCTTCAAGGACAAGAGTAACTCATACGAAATAATCTATTATTTGTTAAAGCCAAGGGACTAATCTCCGATAAGAATACTTTCTTAACTAAACAATCAAAGAGGTTTTATATGCTTTCAGAAGACAAAATAAAAATACTTGATAAATATTTAGAACATTTTGAACAAAACTTTGTAAATCAATTTGAAGAAGATATGAAGTGGCGAGTCAATCGTCGCACAAATACCTTTAGTAGTTTTCACTCTTTTGAAGCTATAAAATCTTTAAATCTTGATGAGTTCAAAAAGATAATTTCAGAATTATGGGCTTTTCAATTTTGGACAAATAAAGACTGGTATTTTGAGAATACAATGAAAATTAATGCTAAAACATTTCCTAGTATAAAAGAAAACATAGCAGAACTATGTTTCTCTAATATGCCTATTGAAGATAGAGTAAATACATTTCTTGAGCAAACTAATGGAATGAGTCTTGCTTTTATAAGTGAAATTTTATACCTCTCCTCAAATTCTCAATTTCCAATCTATAATGGAACAACAAAAAAACTTTTAAAACAATTAGGGATAAATTTAAGAGATAGATTACCTAGAGGTGATAAAAGAAATCAAGGCATGGTTTATAAAGAGTTTGTGTCTGTTTACGCAGATATTCTCAAGTATATAAAGTCGAAAAATAAGACAATAGACACATTTGAAAAACTTGATACCTTCTTTTGGAGAACCGATTATTCTGATGACTCTGTAGTAGTCCCATCTGTGGCCCAAAAGCAAGATGATTTAACAGAAGACTTTTCAATATTAGTAGTAAAGATGGGGCGAACACAAAAAATTTTCAATAAAATTCAAAAGCAATGGGAAGAACAAAAAGTGGCTTCTTTTGGCTTTCACGATTTGGAAGGGTACGATCCAAAAAAACATAATAAATATAATTATGAATATTTGAAAATAATTATGCAAAATAATAACGCCCCTGAAGGTAGAATAAAAAAGCTAGCTAGTTATGTTCAGGCTTTCCATAATGTGAGACCTGGTAAGGATTGGGTTATAGCCTATTTTAAATCTCATTTGCATGGGTTTGGACTTGTAACCTCTGGATATCATATAAATAAAAACTTGGACAGTGGAAATCATACAATCGGTGTTGACTGGATTTGGCTTGATAAACCCATAAGACTTCCAGATTATTCAAGGCCATTGTACCGTCAAGCGAAACATAATGCTTCTGTTAATATTGTGAATAATTCTACTGCTATTAGGGATTTCTTTAAGATTGTTGAGGAGTATGGATCTGAAGATAAAGTTGAAGAAATAGAAGCTGATATCCAAGGTCAAGTAGGATCATATACTATAGATGAAGTAGCACAAGAAGCTTTTATCTCTGAAGAAAGATTAGCTGATATTGAAAATTCTTTACATAATAAGAAGCAAGTAATTTTTGATGGAGTACCTGGTACTGGAAAGACATTTGTTGCACAAAGATTAGGAGAATATTTATCAAAAAAAGAAGGGAAACCTATTGGCGATTACAAAGTAATTTCCTGTCATGGAGGGATGAGTTTTGAGTATTTATTTCAAGGTCTTGCTCCAAAAGAAGGAGGAACTCTTCAGCCTGAGAAAGGAATTATTACTGAATTTGCTGAAAAAGCTACAGAAAATGAAGATGCTTTTTATGTATTAATACTTGATGAAATTAATAGAACTAATATTCCACAAGTGTTTGGGCAGATGCTTTATTTACTAGAATACAGAGGAGACAAAGGAGAACCAGTTGATCTCCCGTATGCTAAAGAAACAATAATCTTTCCTGAGAATTTACTTATTATTGCAACAATGAATTCAGAAGATCGTTCTGCTGGAGTTTTGGATTTTGCATTTAGAAGACGGTTCTCATATTTTCACTTTGAGCCTGATCATAAAGTATTAAAATCTTGGCTTGAAAAGTACCACAAACACTTTGAGGAAGTAGATATTCCACGAATAGTTAAATTGTTCAAGTCTCTCAATAAAACATTGAATGACCATGATGAGAATTTTCAAATTGGACATTCTTATTTTATGACAAAATACCCTTTATCTGAAGCAGGAATAAAAAAACTTTGGGAAACTGAAATTGACCCTCTTTTGAAAGAACGATTCTTTTATGAGCAATCTAAGAAGGATAACTTCAAATTAGAAAAATTCTTTGTAGAAGCAGAACCTGAGAAAAAATTGGCAAGCTAGATGAAAATACTTCCTGAGAAAAAATATACGAGACTTTATGAAAATGAATATTCAGAACCAATAGATATTTCTTATTTTGATGACCCTAATATTAAAAAGTTATCAATCAGTTCAAATCGTTCTAAAGATGCAGTTATTAAGCTACAGCTTTATAATAAAAAACAGTTTAAATTTAAAGTACACAACCATTGTGGTTATTTGAAAATTGGTCCTGTTTCATATTTTATAGTTCCAAAAATGGGAGAATCTTTTTTGGAAACAATGTTTAAGGTTTTGAATCGTTCAACTTTTTCTGAATATCAAAATAAACTAAAACAAGATAGCACTGAAAAACTCTTTGATGAGTTTATTGCCTACTTGTTCATTGGTTCTTTCAATAGAACCCTATCGGGGAAAATGCGTAAAGGGTATATCAGTAAAAATATAAGCACATATAAATCATCTGGTAGAATTGATATTGATAAATCCAAAGAGTTTTTTACTTATTCTGTAAAGCCACCTACTTGGTTAAGAAATGAATGGACTAGAAATACAAAATTTAATAAAGCTTTAAGAACTTTATTTTTGGATCTATCTTGCCGTTTAGATATATCAAACAATACTAAAAGTAAGCTTGTTAAGATTGGACTTGAATTAGCAGACTCAAATTATATTGGACACACTGATTATCAGCAATTACTTCATCAGCTTGATAGAGTGCATGAAAGTTATAGACACTTATTTGAATTAGCAGTATCGTTAAATCTTAATGGTGGTATCTCATCAGGCCCTTATCAGAGTTCTTCACTACTTCTACAAACTTGGTCACTCTTTGAACAGGCTTGTAGATTAACAATTTCTAAATTATTATCTCCTGAATTTGAAGTTAATATTAAAGATTTGTTTGCAAGAAAAGCTTCAGAAGACGCACCAAAGAATGTTCTTAAACCTGATATTGTGATTAAAAATAAAAGTGGAGGTTTTGTTAAAATTGGAGATTGTAAATATAGACGAAATAGTGAATGTAAACTAGAGTATTTAGATCAATTAAACACCTATATGGATGCTTACAGGCTTTCTAAATCGTTTATACTATATCCCAATGAAACTATTTTTAGAGCTAAAACTAAATCATACCGGTTAAATTGGGGGCACCAAATTGACATAATTAACATACCAATTAATAATCGTGATAATTTTCGTTCTGCTATAAAAGGTTTATTAAATGATTTACCTACTACGAGATTAAATGTTGCTTCTGCATAGATAAAAGATTTCTTAAATAATTTTTAAAACTCACATTTAAAAACTGGTATTTTTATACATGAACATTCAACAATTAACAAAATACTTCAAATTAAATCAAAAACTCAAAGCAAGTAAATGGTTTATATATATTTTTTTAATTACTCTTATGGTATTAGTTAATTGTAAAGAAAGAGAACAAAAACTTTCTTGTGGTGGAAAACCCTGTCCGGATTATTTTGTAAATTATTGGAACTCCTCGGAGGCTCTTGTAGAAATACAGGGTGCTTATACTAGTAAAAGAAAGCAGTTTAGATTGGACCATACTTATAACCAACCTGCTCTTAATGAACTCTTAAAACGTGAAGAGAAGTTGAACTTTTGTTTAGAAAACACTCCTCTAGGTAATGCAGGAGTAAGCAGAGAGTTTCATAGAAAAAAGAGCAATTGGATCGTCCCTGAAAAATGGACAGTGAGTAAGCATCATTTTTTATACTCT
>JAPPLY010000002.1 GCA_028819305.1 Bdellovibrionales bacterium | reverse complement strand
TATGAAGAATATATAGGTTCTATTGCAGTAACTCATCGTTTGCGAAGAAGCCTGGTAGGGTTTAATTGGGTGGTACGCGCTAAAATATTGGTAGATCATTTTTCGTTTTCTCTTGAAAAAAAAGCTATGTCTTTTTTGTTTTGGTTAAGAAAGTGGATTTTTTTTGTTTTTATTCCCCTAAACTGACTTTTTCAGAACCAACTAATTCGCTGATAAAATTGAGTTTATAAGGGAGTGTTAGAAAATTCTCAGTAAGCTTAAGAAAGGAGGCGAGTTATGAGGGATAACATACAAGATAAGACACTATACAGGAGTGACAGAGAAGGCGGGAGTGACAGAAAAAGAAGGAATTAAGTTATTTTTTAAAATGTCATTCCCGTGAAAATGGGAATCCAGAAAGATACCATGAAGCAGGAGTAGTTCTTTGTATATATAATGACAAATAATGGAGTTTTTTATAGGAGTAAGCAACAACTTGCCTTTCCGTTTAATCAGAAACATTCAAACTAGCCTGGTATATATTTTTTTTATTGAATATTTGGTGTGTATGCGTAAAAGATAAGAATAATGAGAAAAAATCTTAATCTGTTTGGATATACTTCTTCTTACGAAGAATCAGAATTGATTTTGCTATCTGTTCCCTGGTCGGCCACAGCTTCTTTTGGAGGAGGGACGGACAAAGGACCAGAGATGATAGCGCAAGCTTCCTCTCAGATGGATTTTTTTTCTATTGAGGCAGAGGATGTGCGAGATCAAGGTATTTGTCTTCTTTCCTCACCGGATTTTTTAAAAACACTTAATAAGCAAACAAGAGACAAAGCTTTACCTATTATACAATTAGAAGAAGCAGCTCCAGGGAATTTTCCAAAATCACTTCTTGAGGAAATTAATCGAACCTGCCATCAAATGGTGAAATGGGTTTATGAGGAAATAAAAAAAATCCATAAATCTGGTAAAAAATTTGGTCTAGTGGGAGGAGATCATTCTACTTCAGAAGGGGTTATTCAATATTTTAGTGAGCTTTACCAAGGAGATTTTGGTATTTTACATATTGATGCTCATGCTGATTTAAGAAACAGTTATCAAGGTTTTCAACATTCCCATGCCAGTGTGATGTATAATGTGATGAATCAGCCGTATCCACCTGCTTCATTAGTTCAACTAGGGGTAAGAGACTATTGTGAAGAAGAGTATCTGTTTATAAAAGAAAATAAAAACATACATACTTTTTTTGACTCAAAAATAAAAGCAGCTTTATTTGAAGGAAAAACATGGAAATCGTTTGTGGAATCCCTAATTCCATTGCTCCCTGAAAATATATATATTTCCTTGGATGTAGATGGTTTAGAACCTCACTTATTTCCTCATACAGGCACTCCTGTGCCAGGGGGTTTAAGTTTTGCGCAAACAGAGTATCTTTTAAATAAGCTTTCTCAATCTCATTGCCAAATTATAGGTTTTGATTTAGTGGAGGTAGCCGCACCAAATGAGGACAAAAATATATGGGATGCCCAAACAGGTGCCAGGTTGTTGTATAAATTGTGCCAGATAATTCTAAAATAAAGCTTCAATTAACGAGCATATTTTTTATTCATACTTTCCCGAATTTCCGCTCCTTCTATGCTTAAAGAAGTCCAAGGAAGGGCCATCAGGCGTTCCGGCTCGATAGGTTCACCTGTTTCCTGGCAAATACCATAGCAGCCCTGTTCAATACGAGCCAAGGCCATTTCCACTTCCATTAGCTGATAGTTAATTCTTTCGTTCCGATTGAGAAATTCTTTTTCTTCCATAAGACGGACAGTCTGGTCCGCTTCGTCCCCCCCATGTCCCTCGGAAAACCTCATGTCATTTTGCGCTTCACGCACCTGATTTAACAAATCATACTTTGTTTTTAGTAATTTTTTTTGGCATTTATCAACGATGTTCTTGGGAATTTCTTGTGATACCATAGACCCCTCCTTGGTTTATTTATTAACTTCTTCCTGAAGATATTTGACAAGTTATCCAGAAGTAACAGTACTTTGGCAAGCAAAATTTACAATTTTTTTTGGGTAAAACAAAAAAATGGTTTATTTTCACTCCATTAGACCTTTTTTTATTTTTTTACTCATAGCATTATAAAAGATTTTCTTATGATAAGCTATCGTGAAAAAATATGTAATATTTTTATTGTTGAAAAATTATAATTTCATTAAAAGAGGGCATTTTGTTTGTTTTTTATATTATTATTCTAGCTATAGGTCTGTATTTTTTGATAGCAGGAGCGGAGCTACTGGTAAAAAAAGCGAGTTTATTGGCTAGGCAGTTTCATGTCCATCCTTTTTTTGTAGGCGTTATTTTATTAGGTATGGGCACTTCCGCTCCAGAATGGGCTGTATCCGCTATTTCTTCTTTAAAAGGCCTGGCTAATTTAGCAGTAGCTAATGTATTTGGATCGAACCTCTTTAATATTCTATTGGTTTTAGGGATGATATTACTAAAACCTCTTTCCAAAACAAATATTCATCTAATTAAAAGAGATATATTATTTTTAGTCCTCAGTGGTTTTATCTTGATCCCTCTAATGTGGAACTACTTTCTTTCTCGTATGGATGCTTTTTTTCTCACTCTTGTTTTTTTGATTTATATTATACTTAGTTTTTTTTCCGCTCGAAAAAGGAAGCCTCCTTCAGAGCTCATAGAAATACCAAACAAGCGATTACCCCTTTTAAGAGAAGTATTATTTATTATTTTGGGTTTTGGACTTCTTATAGGAGGCTCTCACTTAACTGTCATAGGAGCTTCTTATTTAGGTGAAGAATTAGGTATGTCTGAAAGGCTGATCGGTATTTTGATTGTATCTGTTGGCACCAGTCTGCCGGAGCTATTTGCTTCTTTAGTGGCTATTGTAAAAGGGGAAAAAGATATAGCTGTGGGAAATATTATTGGTTCCAATATATTTAACACTTTTGCCATTCTCAGCACAGCCGCCTGGATAAGACCAGTCCCAATTGATATTAAAATGTTCACAATAGATTTACCAATGCTTTTATTTACACATATATTATTGTTGTTGATTATTTTTTGCTATCAATTTAAATGGATTCAAAAAACTTTACCTTATATCTTTTTTAGCGGATATATTTGTTACCTATTCCTTTTGTGGTAAACTATATTTAGTCAGTTCTGAAAAAAAATTTGAATGAAAGAAGTTTTTTCTTGCAATATTACCCTTTTAAGATGACAAAAATAAAATTATATTGTTAGGATTTTTTCAGAACCGACTATTTAGGCATAAGGAGGAGAATTATGAAACCTGACAATTGGCGATGTCCTAAATGTAACCATCATGATTTTGAAGTCGGTCAGTTTGCTGCTACTGGTGGTGGGCTTTCGAGATTTTTTAATGTACAAAACAAAAGGTTTTCCACAGTGAGCTGTAAACGCTGCTACTTTACAGAAATATATAAAACAACAGCGAGTAAATTAACTAATATTTTTGATTTTCTTATAGGCCGGTAAAATTTTTTAGATTTCTGTTGCTTTGTCAATCAAATGTTTAATGGTTTTTTCCTGAATTAAAATGCTTTCTATTTGCCTATATTCTTCATCCGTTTGTGTTTTTCCTGGTTGGGTACTTTGAAAGTACATTTGTACTTCCTGAGGAGAGATAGATATATCTAGCTCTCCGGCTAAAGCGTAGATTAAGTAAGAGGAATGCACCATAAAACGCGCTTGTTTTTGGAGATCTGTTTGATATTTTTTTTTATACTGTTCTATTTCCCCTTCTTTTAAGCCGGCTTTTTTTAAACGGTCCACAACAGAAGATGTAATAGTTTGTTTTTGCTCCTCTATAATTCCTTCCGGTAAAAGATCAATGGGGTTTTTATCCACTAATTGTTTGAGCGTTTCTTCTCTCATATGGTCATAATTTTTGTTTTTCTTTTCCTGCTCAAGAGAACGGCGAATCATTAATCTCATTTCTTGTATATCCTGGCATTTGAATTTTTTAACAAACTCATCGTTTAAGTCCGGTAACATTCTTTTTTTGATAGCAAGGAGACTAACTTCCAAGTCTGCGGATTTTCCCGCTTGCTCCTTAATAGGATATTTGTCAGATAGTTCAACAGAAATTTTTTTCTTATCTTTAACTTTCATACCTATTATTTCTTCTATAAGCCCTTTTATTTCCAATTTATTTTCTTTTTTGATTTCCAATAAAGGTTTTTTCTCAATGCCTATAGAGCCGGAAAGTTCTTTTATTTCCAACTCCGCAATATCTCCCCAGTTAACGGCTCTGTCTTCTGTAATCAATTCAAAATTCGCCGAGGCGGCACGGATGTTCTCCAACGATTGATCTATTTCTTTTTCTGCCACCTCACTGGAAAGTTTTGAAATTTGAACTTTGAAATTTTTGTCAATGGTGATTTCCGGCTGAATTTCTAAAACAGCGGAAAAACCAAAACCCTGATTTTCATCTATTTTTGATTTAAGATCAATTTTTGGCTCACTGGCTGGTTTTAATTTTGCTTGTTCCAAAGCTTTTCGGTAAAATTCATTGATAAGGCTTATAACTGTATCTCTTTTTATTTCTTCGTGGTACATGGATCTAATGTGGTTTAAAGGAACTTTACCTTTTCTAAATCCGGGGAGATGGACTTTTTTCTGCTTTGCTTTATAAGCTTCATCAAAGCCTCTTTGCACCTGTTCAGAAGAAAGTTGAATATCCAGTTTTCTTTTTAAGCCACTTAAATTACTTAATTCACACTTCATCTGTTGACCGCCTTTTTTGATATTGATCCATGTTTAAGAGTTGAGTATCTTTTGACACCCTCTGAACTCTGTTCCCCTTTTGGGAAGGAGCTTCCCTTGGAAAAAACTGACAGAAACCATAAAACTTTATCTCCGCGAAGGGTGTATATCGCCACTTAGAAATATATATTGCAAATATATAGAAAGTTGTCTATACCTTCTTTCATATTTATGGGAGGAGTGTTAGATCTAAAGGGTATTATTATTTTGTCCTTGACCAAACTTCTTTTAATAAATAAAACCCACCTCGGCAATTTTTTTATATTTAGAACTCATATAATGTATTTTTTCTATTTGTTAATATTTACCCTTTTTACTTCCTGCACTTCTCTAAAAAAAGAGAAAGAGGTTTCTTCAAAACTAGGGAATATAGACCCTCAGGATCTGACTCTTTTTGAGTCGGCTTTTGAAGATTTAGGAAACGAAGAATACGCTTCGGTTATACCTATATTTAAAAATCTGGCTGAAAAATATCGTGGACAAGATTTAGAATGGGCGGCTCTTTACAATCTGGCTAGCGCTCATAAGGAAGTAGGTCAGTGTAAAGAAGCGGAAAATATCTATCAGCGTTTATTGGCTAAAAAAGGCACTCTGCCTCATCTAAAAGCCCGCATCTACCTTTCTCTTTCTTATGTATATGAATGTCTGGGTCAGGCGGAAAAAACACTTATCGCTTTAAAAGAAGGGGAAAAATATATCAATTACCTAACAGAGGATATTCGTTTTATTGAATATCCGGCCCGTCTCTCCATGGCTTATATTAGGATGGATGAAGATAAGACAGGTTTAAAAATACAAAAAAAAGTATATCAAAACATGGAGATGATGAAAAAAGTATATCGTATTAATTCTGCAGCGGATGAGAATTTTGCCAGATATTTCTACATTGTGGGACGCTCTCATGTTCATTCTGACCATATACAACTGCGGCGATTTTTAAAAATGCTGTTTTATCATCAAGTATATTTGACTCAGTCCCTCTTACTAGAAGCCGGGGATGGGTCTGTAAAAGCAGAAAAGGAGTTAGGGGATCTTTATTGTAAAATGTGGTCTAAATTAAAAAGACAAAAAAATAAAAAGACATACCAAATTCAGGTTACGAAAATTTTAAATCAATTAAAAGATATATCAATAAACTCAAAAAGTAAGAAAATGCGTGCTATCTATACAGGATTGAGGAAAAAAACTTTATTTTATATGGGACAAGGTCCTCACTGAATGTAAGTTGATATACCGAACTGGTATAGAAAAAGGTGCCTTTTAGAGTTTTTTTGGGAGAAAAAAGAGGCGGCAGGGAAACGGGAATCAAACCAGACCTGGTATAAAAACAGGAGTTGTAATGTCATTACCCGATTTACAAGTAAAAGATGTACTTCATCAAAAAATGATCGCGCATTATGATTCCATAAAAAGTTGGTTTGCGGAAAAAAGCCAGGACTTTGTTTTTCCTTTTTACTCCAGTTTTGATTTACGGGATTCTTCTGTAAAGGTGAGTCCGGTGGATGCTAATTTATTTCCAGCCGGATTTAACAATATCTGTGAAGTGGATCGAGAAAGGGCTGTAGAGTTATGCGAAGCTTATTTAAAAGAACATTTTCCATCTATCCGGCGTATTATTTTATTGGCGGAAGAGCACACTCATAACCCCTTCTATTGGGATAATGTTTATTCATTAAAAGTCCTTTTAGAACAAAGCGGTGTTTCTTCCGTATATGTTTGTGTTCCAGGGAAAAACATAAAAGAAGATATGACCATAATCAGCGCTCGTGGATATTCCATAGAAGTTTTTTTGCTAAAAAACAAAGTGGACAAAGGGGAGCTTATTATCAGTAATAATGACTTTTCTGTGGATTATCAGTTAGACTTATCCGTACCGGTTACTCCTCCTGTATCAGCAGGTTGGAGCACTCGTCGAAAACATTCTTTTTTTGAGAAGTATAATCTTTTAGCTAGAGAGTTCGCTGATTTAATTCAAGTGGAACCGGAATATTTAACTATAAAAACAGAAAAATTTACCAATTTTCAAATTAATGATTCGGAATGCTTAAAAAAGCTAAAAGAAAAAGTGGATTTATTTTTGTCTGAACTGGAACCTATATATAGAAAAATCCTTTATAAAGAAAAAAACCGTCAGAAGCCTTTTCTTTTTTTGAAGAATAATGCAGGTACCTACGGCTTAGGTATGACTACTATTACTTCGTCCCAGGATATAGAAAACTGGAATTATAAAATAAAGAAGAAAATGAAGGCGACCAAGGGAGGCGGAGGAGTTACTGAGCTTATTATTCAGGAAGGCATTGCTTCTGATTTGCAAAAGGAAGGTTTTGTAGCGGAACCGGTAGTGTATCTTATCGGTCATCGGATAACAGGTGGTTTTTTACGCACACATAAGAAAAAGGGAGTGAGGGATAACCTCAACAGCCCGGGGGCGGTTTACCGCACTTTATGTATTTCCGATTTAGAAATTGAAGTAGAAGGAAAACCAATGGAAAATGTGTATGGTTGGATCGCTCACTTAGGAGGACTAGCCTTGGCTTACGAACTGCAAGCTATAAAAAAAGAGAATATACAGGGTATTGATGACTCCAGAATCCTGTCTTAAAAAATTTTTTGGTCTTAAAGAATTTAAGCCCAAACAAAAAGAAATTATCAAATGGATTGTTAAAAACAACCACGGCCTGGTTATTATGCCTACTGGTTGGGGAAAGAGTTTATGTTACCAAATTCCCGCTTTAATGCAGGATAAAGGAATCACCCTTGTGGTATCCCCCCTTATTGCCTTAATGAAAGACCAAGTAGATAAATTAAAACAAAAACAAATTCCCGCAGCAGCCTTGCACTCCGCTCTCTCTGGAGAAGAAAGAAAAAAAATCCTTAAACATATAAACCAAAATCGGTATCGCCTTCTCTATGTAACACCGGAAAGATTTCAAAAAGAAAATTTTATAAATATTATCACAAAACAACATATATCTCTTATGGCTGTTGATGAAGCCCATTGTATTTCCCAGTGGGGACATGATTTTCGACCGGACTATTCGCGGCTGGGGGAAATAAGAAAGGATTTGGGAAATCCTGTCACTTTAGCCCTCACTGCTACAGCCAGCCAAAAAACTCAAAAAGACATTTTAAAACATCTCAATCTGCCGGCGGAAACAAAAGTTTTTAAACAAAGCACCTATCGTCCTAACTTGTATTTTGGAGTTCAACATACTGTAGGTATGGAAAATAAAATAGCTAACCTGAAGGGGTTACTAAAGAAACATCAGCCCGCTATTATTTATTTTTCTCTTATTCACACTTTGGAAAAAGCAACTCAACATATCCGCAGCTTCTCTATTCCTTTTGTGAAATATCATAGCCAATTAACTCCAAAAGTCCGACACCAAAATCAATCCCTGTTCTTAAATGGAGATGTTCCTGTCATCATGGCTACTCCTGCCTTTGGATTAGGTATTGATAAGCAAAATATCCGTCTGGTTATTCATTTTGAGATTCCCACCAGTTTGGAATCCTATTATCAGGAAGCGGGGCGAGCTGGAAGAGATGACAAAACTTCTTTTTGTTATCTTTTATACGATGAGGATGATTTAAGTATCGGTATGGACTTTATTAAGTGGTCTAATCCCTCTTTGTCTTTTATCCAGAGAGTATTTTGGATAATTCAAAATCATTCTGATGCCGTTTACAGCATGGGACTAGACTACATCCGAGAGCAACTTAATTTTTACAATAGAAGGGATTTTCGAGTGGAAACAGCCGTAAACTTACTGAAGAGATGGAATTATATAACGGAAACAAAACAAGGTTTTAAAATATTGGGTAATCCCGAAAATTGGCCTCCCTCTAAACTTTTAGAACAAAAAGAAAAACATCAACTCATACACCTAAAACAAATATGGGAATTTGCAAAAAGCACTAAGTGCCGAAAACAAATCATGGGTGAATATTTTGGAGAACCAGACATACCCCCTTGCTACTCATGTGATAACTGCCATACAGGCAATAGCGCCTCCCATGAAAATCGGACTCAATAAAAAAGAGAGGTATAAGGCTGAGCCTGGTCCCCCACTCCTTGCCCCACACTACTTTTCTATGGAACCTATAAAGGTATTTCAGAAAATATCAGGGTATTTTAAGCCCTTTTATAACATCTTCCAAAGATTTATTATGCATAGCATGATCTAAAGATTAAAAAACAGAAAATAGCACCTATTTTGCTTATGAACTCAACTTGTACTCAGATGCTTTTTGTAGTTAATTTTAGAAGAAGTTCTAAAACTTTGCTCAGGAAATATCTACTTAAGCTTAAATTCTAAAGTATAATAGAAAAGAGGTTAAAAGTGCCAGTTTTAAAGTTTAAAGGAAAGTCCACTGTTTATTCTCATCACTTGGGAGTACCTTTTCGTTCACTGGAAATAGATGAAAAAAAATCCTTATCAAAAGGATCAAAAAATAGGAAAAAAGACAATTCGTCTTTGAATGACAACTTGATTATTCATGGAGATAACCTACACGCTTTAAAAGCTCTTCTGCCAAGATATACCGGAAAAGTAAAGTGTATCTATATTGATCCTCCTTATAATACAGGAAATGAAGGTTGGAAATATAACGACAATGTAAATAGTCCTGCCATACAAAAATGGTTAAAACAAAATGGAATTGGAACAGATGACTTAGAAAGGCATGACAAATGGCTTTGTATGATGTGGCCACGCCTACAATTACTTAAAGAGCTACTTTCTGATGATGGTGTTATTTTCATCAGTATTGATGATAATGAATGTTATAACTTAAAAAAAATATGTGATGAAATTTTTGGAATAGAAAGTTTTATTAATTGTTTAACGATTTTATGTAATCCAAAAGGAAGATCACAAGATAAATATTTTGCTACCAATCATGAATATGTTCTTGTATTTAGTAAAAATCCTTTACACAAGGGTTATTTTTCTATTGAAAAGTCCAAATCTCAAATTTCATCTGAATACTTAGAAATAGATGAACATGGAGCTTTTCGATTATTAGAATTGAGAAACACACATAGAGAGTTTGGTAAGCATAACCGCAAAAACCTATATTACCCTCTTTATGCCAGCCTGGAAGGTACTGTGGATATTAAACCGGATGCTCAACATATAAACAAAATTCTCCCTCTATGGGATGATGGTTTTGAAGGTTGTTGGACATGGGAAAAAGGTAAAGTAAAAAAAGATAAAACTTTACTTTTCGCAAAGAAAACAAACGGAAAATGGAAGGTATATAGAAAGAATTATGCAAATGGAGCTAAGAAAATGCTCAAAACTATACTGCAAGATAATCTTTTTTATACGGAAAAAGGTCAAAAAGTATTTAATGAATTATTTCAAACAAAAGATAAAATATTTCAATCACCTAAGTCACCTTATCTTATAAAGGAATTAATCAAAACATGTGCAACAAAAAACTCTATCATCCTGGATTCCTTTGCTGGTTCAGGCACAACAGCTCAAGCCGTCCTTGACTTAAATAAAGAAGATGGAGGCCATCGTAAGTTTATTCTTGTGGAATGTGAAGATTATGCAGATAAAATCACAGCCGAGCGTGTCCGCCGTGTGATTAAAGGTGTTCCCAAAGTTAAAGATGAAAAGCTTAAGAAAGGCTTAGGTGGCTCTTTCACTTACTGCACTCTTGGAAAAGAAATCAATGAAGAAAATTTAATAAAAGGGAAATCCCTACCAAGTTATAAAGTCCTTTCCAGTTATGTTTATTATATAGCTACAGGTCAAACTCTGAACAAAGTGCATGAAAACGAAGATTTTTATATCGGAAAATCAGCTAAAAATACAGCTTTTTTTATTGTTTATAAACCAAATATTAAATTTTTAAGAAGTAGAGCTTCCGCTTTAAACCTGGATAGAAAAGAGGAAATTCAAAAAATCATGAAGGTAGAAGACTGCAAAAAAGCTGTCGTGTTTGCCCCTGTTCATTATTTTGATTCTGCAGAGGAGTTGGCAAAAGAAGGTATCATTTTTTGTCAACTACCTTTTTCCATTTACAAAATAGCAGGTGTGTAATGGAGTTAAAAGAATTTCAAGAGCTTTGTCTTGAGAAGCTGGATTATTACCTTAAACTTTTAAAAAAGGAGTATGTAGAGGAAAAGGATGAAGTCAAATTTCATAAAAGCAAAGGGCGAGACAAAAAAATAGAGAAATACGGCCAAAGAACATGGGATAAACTTCAAATGGAAGGAAAGCTTCCCAAACTTAAAAATAAAAAAGAACAGCTTCAAACCCCTGCCTACCAAAACAAAAAGGACGGGCTAGGCAACCCTATTCCCAATATATGTTTAAAAGTGTCCACAGGAGGAGGAAAAACCCTGATAGGTGTTTCCTCCATTGAAAATATAAACTTTGACTACTTTAAAAAAAATACAGGCTTAATCTTATGGATTGTCCCCACAAAAGCCATATACAGCCAAACAAAGAAAAACTTTAAAAACAGAGCACACCCTTATAGGCAAATACTGGATAGAGCCGGCGCTGGAAAAGTTAAGATTATTGAAAAAACAGATGCCTTTTCTTTGCAGGACTTGCAGGAATATCTTTGTGTAATGCTCTTAATGTTGCCCTCCGCAAATAGAGAAACAAAAGAATCCCTAAGAATGTTTAAAGACTCAGGACGCTTTATTTCTTTTTTTCCGGACCCTGATAATTACCAAGCCAATGAGGAGCTTTTATCTCAAATCAATAATTTAGATACATATAATGGTAAAAATGCTTTAGGAGGTGTCAAAGGGTTTTCGGTCAAGCACAGCTTAGGCAATGCCATAAGGATAGCTCGCCCTATTGTTGTCTTAGATGAAGGGCATAAAGCCTATTCTGATTTAGCCAGAAAAACCCTTGCTAGCCTCAATCCAAAGTTTATTCTCGAACTATCTGCCACTCCTAATATGAAAGAGCATTTAAGCAATGTTCTGGTGAGTGTTTCAGGAGTAAAATTAAAAGAAGAAGAAATGATTAAACTCCCCATCAATGTCACCAATGTCAAAAAAGGAGATTGGAAAAAAACTTTATGTCAAGCTTACGAGAAATTACAAGAATTGGAAAAAGATAGTAAAGCCTACCACAAAAAAACCGAGAAATATATCCGCCCTATTATGCTGATTCAGGTGGAGAGAACAGGAAAGGATCAAAAAGATAAAAAATTTATTCATTCTGAAGATGCAAAAAAATATTTAATCAGTCATCTAGGAATTTCTGAAGAAGCCATAAAAATCAAAGTTTCAGAAAAAGACGAATTAAAAGATGAAAGCCTGCTCAGTGACACTTCACAGGTGCAGTTTATCATCACAAAACAAGCTCTTCAAGAAGGTTGGGACTGCCCTTTTGCTTATGTGCTGGCTATTTTATCTAAAGCCAAATCCAAGCTGGCTTTAACTCAGCTCATAGGCCGAATTTTAAGACAGCCCTATGCTCAAAAAACCTCAATGGATTCCTTAAATGAAAGTTATATTTTTTGCTATAACAAAGCGGTTGAGGAGGTTGTTTCAGAAATTAAAAAAGGACTGCAAAAAGAAGGGATGGATGACTTGGCCGATTATATCCGAACAGAGGAAAGTGACTTTAAAAAAGTAACAGCAAAAAGAAAACCAAAATTTCAAAACACTAAAATCTTTCTACCCAGAGTTTTATGTAAAACAAAAACAGGTTCATGGAGAAAAATCATATACGCAAATGATATTCTTCAGGAAATAGACTTTTCAAAAATATCTTACTCAAAAAAAGATAGATGGACTCCTGAAAATATAGATTCCCTGCAAGTCAATGCTATAAAAGTAGATATAGAAGATAGAGATGGCCAGTTTAGTTTGCCTTATATAAGTCAAAGTAAAAGGGAAGGCATTACAGAAATAGATTATGCATTTATGATAAAGAGGCTTTGTAATTTTATCCCCCATCCATGGGATGCAGGAAGGATTTTTGATGAAACAATCACCACTTTAAAATCTAAAAATATATCGGATAAAAAAATCTACTTAAACCGAGCCTATCTTTTGGAATCTATGGAGGAGGATATACAAAATCAAATAGATAAGTTTTCCGAAAAAATTTTTACAGATAAATTAAAAAACGGTTCTCTTTGTTTTAAAATTTTAAAACACCAAATTGATATAAATTGGACAATGAAACTGGAAATTGATTTTATAGTTTCTACAAATGATAAAGTTTTAAGAAGAGAGGATGACAGAGACTTTCAAATATCACTTTTTGATGCCACTTATCAGCGTCATTATAATGAACTGGAAAAACAAGTGGCCTGGTATCTGGATGAACAATCAGCGGTTAAGTGGTGGCATAGGATGGTAGCAAAACAAGACTATCATTTACAAGGATGGCAAAAAAGAAAAGTTTATCCTGATTTTTTAGCTTTTATCAGTCCTGATAATAAAATAAACAAACTCTCTGTCTTGGAAACCAAAGGAGACCAATTAAAAGGAAATGAGGATACAGAATATAAAAGAAAGCTCTTTGAGGTTTTGGAAAAATATGCAACAAATGAATCCGTGAGCGTGGGTGATATGAAGGTTGTTTCAGAAAAAGAACAAAAAATGATTTTCAGAATCCTCATGGAAAAAACATTTAATTAAATTGATGAAAGAAAAATAAAATATAAAGCCTAAAAATAAGATGAAATAAAGCTCTACATGGGACTACATAGGAATTTAAAAGTTTTGTGTTTTTAAATAGTGGGTGAAAAAATTTTCACCCGCTCCACTTGAATCACACTGCTTTTCTATGTGAACCATAAAGACATTTCAGGAAATGTTGGGGTATTTTAATACCCTCGCATTTCTTGGTTAATTTTACATTCCGAGGGAATGTAAAATATAATTACCATCTTGCTGTATTCATGTCTGGGATATTCCATACATAATTTTTAATACAGCGCATTATGCAATATAAGAATTTTTGAAATAAAAATGAGCACACTTTCAAATTATGAGTTTGATAAAAATAAGCAAACTGTTAAAACGATAGCGAAAAGTTATCAAGTTTATAGCTTCTTTTATTAATTGATGATCTTATGAGAAAAAGCCTTATGTAAAAAAGGGTCGTCATAAGCGGATCCATCGCACATTGAAAATATCTTTAATAAAACCATTTATCTCCACTATTTGAAATAGCCCATTTTTTAAAATCCTATCTTCACAAGGGGTTTTGGTTGTTTTGCCTCTTTTGTTTTTTTATCCTCTCCTAAAACAATAACTGTTGTTACCCCTACCACTAATAAAACCGCCCCCAATAAGAGCCATTCCTCTGTCTCCCATTGTGATTGTTTTTCAGGCTCCTCCAACTGCTCCCCCTCTATTATGTGAGCAGGTAAAACATTTTTTTTTATTTGAGTTATTTTCTGTTGTAAATCATTCCACACACAGAAATTGGGAAACAAAATATGGATCTGATTTTTATTGAGTGTGCCACCTTGATGATTTACACCGACCTTATTCGGGTTTTCCAAAGGGAGTACCTGATCTGATTTTGCAACAGTATGCCCAGTAAAATCAGAAGAAAATAAAAAACTCTTTTTATTGAAAACGGGTTTTTGACAGGAACCTTTCACTAAAGGAGTGGTTTTAAGTGTTTTCAAAGCAAAATGAGAAAGAGACAAAACCTGAGTTCGATCTTCATGTGAAGAGCTAAAAGCACTCACCCGATACATTCCATAAGGAAGAGTTATTGTTTCTTTATTGGAATGCGCCTTTCCATTGATAAGCACAATTTCATGCCAGGGAAACAGTTTTTTTAAATCCAGTGATACAAAAGAAGATTTCTTTTTTAAATGTAAATAATTGTTCACTAAAGGAGGAGGAAAAACTTGAAGATCTATTTTTAGATCCATTCCAAATACAAGAGCTTCCTTAAGAAATAATTCTCGCTTCGGCAAGTCTTTTTCCAATTGAGCTAAGCGAAATAAAGAATAAAAAATAATTTTTCTTTCTTCCTCATTCCAATCAAAAGTGTGCATGTGCTCGGTAATGCGACGAAAGTTTTTCTTGGATCGCTCCGGCTCATAAGATAAAAAATCTATTTGAGCCTGTTTTAACAGGGATTGAATTTCAATAGGTCGAGGAGTTCTTCTTTTTTGTTCTAACTGATATTGGGCATAGGTTTTTATTGATTCTGTTTTTGTATAAGCTGAGAACTCTGTCCCACTGGTTTCAGATGAACGAATCAAAATAACAGATGAAGTAGAACCAGGAGAGGCATAAGAGTAGGCCAACGCCTGAGAAAATGAAAACCATATTATCATTAAAACACGAAGGGATATTAATATTCTACACATGTGAAGCTCCTACTTGGAATTGGTATAAAAACATAAAACAATCAAAAATGAGATGAATTATCAAGCTCTATTATAATGGTTCTTTTTCTTTTTTTGGTTACAGGATAAATTTTTGTTTTTTTCTGTTGTTCAGGATTTTGAATAACAGCATGAAAAGCCTGAAAACGTTGAATAAGAAAAGAGGCATTTTCCTCAGGAACTAATACAGCAAAATAAGAGGGATTGCGAGGAGAGCGTATAATTTTTACAGACTCGGCCACTTTCTCAGCTCGTTGCTTTACAGGATCCCCTATATAAAGATCAACAATACCCTTATACTCTAATAACCCATCTAAGGAGGGGCCGTTACTCAGCTCCACCGGCACTAAAACAAAATCCTTTGGTATATAAGTATCTAAATTTCGGATTTGTATTTTTCCCTTTTTGTTGTCTTTTTGTTGCAGAAAGGTAAAAAACAAAGAAAGAGAAATGAGCATTAACCATATATACCAACTTTTTTTATTCTCTTTTAACCAGGCTTTTATTTTAAACTGATTCAATGTTTGTACTTCCTTTTATTGTACGATTTTTTTAATATGGGTGACCCAAGGTCTCCATCTTTAATATAAGAAAAACGGCTGAATTGAATTTCCTTTTTTCCTGTCTCATATAAATGAGAAAGCATAGCTAAAAAAGCGCAGGAAAATAAAATAAGAAAGACAGTTTCCATCAATATTTGTCCATGACAGGAATAGATATATATTTTTTTTCTTTTCATATTTACAACCTTCTTTTAGGCGGGTTTAAACAAAAATATATTTGCACTAGTATCTTTTCTATATCCATCTCTAAAAACCTTTTGAGCTTGCTTAAACAAAAGCCCTCCTTTCGCCACAGCTTGTTTATACGAGTCGTGCTTGAAAATTTCAGATTTAAAGGTTGGGCTGCTAGGAGGATGGAAAGTCATCAAAGCAGCTTTCAGTTTGACAGTGCCGGAAAAATGAGCCCCGATGGGTATAAATAAAGAAGCCAAAGTTGCTTTCCATTTTAAACCTCGCTTTTTTATCGTAGCGGAACAACTATACAAAGATAATCCGGGTCGAAAAAAAGCACGCTCCAACCATTTTGGAAGAAAATGATAAAGAGGCATTTTCCAGGAAATAGAAAAAGTCTGATGTCGGGAGAAATAAGACACCGGATAATAAGAAGGAGCGATATCCCCTAGTGGCCTCCCTATTACTGCCAGGGGAAGGGGCCGGTGATGATTTTTCCTTATATAAGAGGAATGAAACCTTCTGGTTTTTTCTTTAAAAACAGTCATAGCTGATTCAATATGGTAAGTAGTGCTTTTTAAAATATTTTTCTGCTTTTTATCCAAAAATTTTCTTTTTCTTTTGATAGCTTCTATTTTTGCCCGCAAAATAGCTATAGTGGTTAACTCACCACTTTTTAAAGCTTCACGATAGAGCTGCTCCCAGTATTTTTGTGTATGCCTCAGTTGATCCGCTAAAGGATTTAGATGGAGCAATTTTTGAAGGGCTTTTTTGATTTGTATTTGAGCCTGTAAAGTTTGTTTCAAACAAATACTTTGAACAAAGTCGTGATTTCTAATACAGAAAAAAAGAGATATAAACACCATCAAACAACTTAAAAATAAAGGTAAGCTTATTAAAAGCAAAGTGATAATAAAACCATTTTTACTACCCGATTTTTGATCTCTTCTCTCTGGTTTCAATAATGAATTAAGAGTGTCTGTTTGAAAGGCACTTTCCAAAAAGCGGCCTCCCAAGTAAACATACCTTTCCATTTCTGTCCCTCCTTGTAAAAGCGGATTTTTTTTAACTTTCCCATCCACAAAAATGCTTTTATTTTTTTACGCATCTGAATTTCGCAATTCTTTTTTTGTTCCCCTTTTGCCAAACATATAAGGGATTGATAAAGCTGATGATCCATCCATAAATGCTGAGCGTGTAGTTGGAAAAAGAGTAAACATAAAATAAAGCAGGAACATACCAGAGGCAGTAACACCAAAGCTTCTACTATGACCTGTCCTGATCTTGTGTTATACCGATTTTTTGTCATTTCTTTTTGTATCCCTATCTACTATTTGTTTTATCCCTATTTTTCAGATACCAGTTTAGTATAGCCTCCTTCAGAAGAGCGAAAATGCCTAACCTGTGAGGTATAGATTTTTTTTCAGGGAAAGAAAATCTATAAAGGGCTACAAACTTCTGACCGGCTCGATATAACTTTATTTATTTTTACTAGCTGCTCCATTCATAAAATCACTTAAGTCACTTTTTTTATAATCTTGTTCTCTTAAGCCCTCTGTTTTAACCTTTTTTGGTTTTCCCTGAAGAGCATACACAGCAGAAGCAAATCGAGATTTAATAGTTTGATTTAAGACTCGTATAACTCCAATAGAAGCGACTCCCATGAGGGCTACCAAAATTAAGTACTCAATCAGACCCTGCCCTCTTTTTTTGTTTTTTCCATTTTTCTTACTTTGCTTGGTAAAATTTTTTATCCTCATTAATTTCTCCTTTCTTTTTTGTTCTGTTTTTTTATTATTTAGAAATAACGATTCCTATTTGCAGATACTATGTCTGCAAACCAAAAACCTAAAATAAAGGAAGAAAAAAGGGGTTTTGAAGGAGAAAATATTCGAAATCCGGATTTTATCTCTATTAATACCGGAATCCAGAGAGCTGGATCTGAAGGTGTGTATCCTGTTCGAGACCATTTAGATTTAGAAACTCTTTATCATTCTTGTAAAAGACCTAGGGTGGCTTGCTCTCAGACCATACTCTTTCAAAGTATAACGCACTTGAGAAGGAGAGTTGGAAACTCCAATTTTCTCAGCCAATTCAATGGTATCTTGTTTAAACTCCGGGGAGTATTTTTTCCGAATCTCTCCTTTTTTCATGCTTCCTCCTCCCTCTGGTATTTTGTTACTTAAATTACCTCTTATAAAGAGTCCACTTTTTTAGCGCGACTCAGACAGTTTCAATTAGAACAATGGGAACAGCAATGGAGTAGGGATGTTCTTAAAACCAGACTGATGCAATATAATTTGCAGTATCTCTTAGCGGTACATTTATCTGATAAGATGTTACAGGGCCAATGTTATGAGGGGATTTCAACTATAAAAACTATGAAGCTGTACATATAAAGTTTCCTTAACATCTTCTTCTATTTCTGCGCCATCTCTGTTTTTTCATCTGATTCTCATCTTGCTTTCATTCTATTCTCATCAGTAAAAAAACAAATTCATAATCTTTACATTCTTTCCTAATCCCTAGTAGCTTCCTCTTCTATGAACATACTATTAATCTTGTTTATACCCATTGGGTATTATTTTTTCGTAATTTTCAAACAGGCGAGCGATTTGGTGGCTTCCCGTTGCCAAGTTTTTAAAGGGGATTCTATACCGGTTTGGTATATCTCGTGTGCCCTGTGCTTCTTCTTCACTGTACAGCCTGTTTATTCTCATGTGCACTCTTCTCATAGTTACAGTAAAGATAACCTTCTTATCGCAGAGGAGATTATAGAACAAGCATTTGCCTTGGCACCTGAAGTAACGGAAATAGCAAAACATCCTAAAGCACAGGCTTATACTAAAACAAACACATCTCCCTACATCCCTTTTATTCAAGTGGGGACAAAAGCTATTCCTGTAAATTCTAGTTTTTGGGATTTAGTAAGAGGTTGGATTCGGCTTTACCGTCATGAGATTGAACACTATTGTCCTTGTGACATTAATGAAGAAGCCTTAGTTAAAGAAGCCAAAGATCATATCGCCAAAGGTTTTCTTCGTTTAAAAGTGGGAGACCCTCTTGCCCATCTTGCGGAACATGGCACTCTAACACTCTATGGATATGCCGGCAGATATGGAAGAGCTTATGCTGCAATAATAGCTGCTTTAGAAGTGGTAGAGCATTCTCTTTCTTTTGTTGCCGGAGGAAAAGGACTTGGGTTTTTATTATGTAATGTTATTCAAGCCACGGCTTTTTTCTTTGTTAGAACAGCGCAAATCTACACCCGTGCTTTCCTTAACAGTAACACTTTGGGTGAGAATCAACTATTGACGATACTTCGTACAGCTCTCTTAAACCGTATTATGAAAAAAGCGGAAAGAAAGGTGTTCTTCCTATTGGAAACAGCAGATATAAATCAAGAGGCTCTTTCAATAGTAAATGAAGAAGGTGCCGGACAGAAAAACAACAGAGCCAGATGGGTGAACAAGGTATCTAAAAAAGCTCAAGATGTTTTACAACAAATAGATATCCTAGATGCCCGATTGGAAAATGAAGAGCTTTCAGAAACAGAACGATCAAAGCTACTTAAAGAAAGAGCAGCATTTGATAAAAAAATGGAAAAAATTACCACTATCTCCAGAAAACCCTTTTTAGGAAAAAGATATAAAAGGTGGTTGTTCCTCCTATCCAGAAAAGGGCAAGAGACTTACCTAAAAGGCACCACTTATGCGGATACGAGTACAACAGGGCATTGGCTTTGGGATTTATCCATCCAGGAAAATATTTTAGAAAGAGCCTTCATACAAGAAAGTTTCCAAAAAACAGAAAGAACACCCTCCCGGGTTGGTATAAAACCGGATGAAGTGAGAACTTTTCTAGCCAAAGAATTTGTAGAAAAAATAAAACATCCTAATACAGATGAAAAGAGACATATTTTATCTGTAGAGCATGTTTTAATGGACATAGAAAATATTTTTAATCCATCCCTGACTACGAGGGAAAGATATTTATTAACTTTGTTAGTGGAAGTAGTCCTTACTGGTTTCTTTGAACATCATCTTCGTTTGATTTATAACAAGTTAGCTATTCCCAGTGCCAACCTGAATATATGGCAAAAAATAAAAGCCAAAGCTAAACTGAGAGCACAAATAGAACCCTTTATTAAGTATGCTTTTTTTTATTCTGATTTTTTACGCACCATCTCTCTTATAAACAATAAAGCAAAAATAAATGCTTATAAATATGAAGCTATGGAGAATGTACTTATCTTTTTTGAATACTTAAACCGGCTGTCTCAACTGGCTAAATCGAATAGCACGCAAGAACAAATTATAGCGGCGTTAGATCAGAAGCTCCACCGCATTAAAGCGGGTCAGGTCCATAGGGAAAAGAGCACTATTCGCTCTTGGATACCTTTTCGTGCTCCTCTTCCCTGGTGTCGTAACTTAGTAATGAGGTTTTGAAAATGCAAATAAAGCCTAAGTATTTTATTTTTATGAACTCGAAAAAAAACCTACTAAACGGAAAGGCGAGTTGTTGTCTTCCTGTCCCACAAAAGGAGATATCTTTATGAACCCTCATAGACAAAAAAAGAAGCGGCGGGGCTTGTTCTCGCTCTACCATTTTTTGTTTCTTCACTCCTATATTCCAGCTTCTTTTGCAGCCATAAGCTTATGCGGTACTGTTTTTATAGGTAGAGAGGCTTTTTTCACAAGCTACATATCTCTTAAAAACCCTTTGTCGCAAATTCTTGTTGAAGGACATCAAAGGCTCGAAAATTTAAAATGGTTTGGCAGGCAAAAACACACAATGGAGTTTGATAAAGGATTAAAGGAAATAGTGAAACTCCTAGAGCATTCCCCTGCACAACAAGAACAGTTAAGGAGAGCGGGCATCTCTTTGGAAAAGCTGATAAATAAAATTCCGGAAATAATAGCATTTACGGAACAGTTGCCTTTGGAAGAAGCTCCTTATTATAGAGATATCACAAAAGCCGTACTAGCAACTTTTAGTAAGCATCTGCCAGCAGCATTAAAAAAACATGATTCCAACCAAATAGACTGGCCCCGGATTAATCTTATTTTAAAAAATATTGCCGCTTTTGATAAACAAAATCCGCGCTCTTCCCTTTTCAAAATAAAAAGAGCGATAGAAGGACGCTACTCGCTTAGAGAATTTATTTTATGTCGAGTATAAGAAAAACCGGAGGATTATTATTATGACAAATAAATATACACTGAACTGGTATAAAGGGGCTTATGATTTCCTCCATGAGAGAATAAAGGGTCAAAAGTTCAAACGGGAATCTAGCCTTGTAAACGGAAAGCCACTTTGGTGGTTTTCCGCCCCGCGAAAACGATACTCATTCAGGAAAACAGATTTGCCTTTATCGGGACGGCCCTTGTCTTTCTTGGTAGAAAGCCAAGGTCCTTGGATCCTCAACCGGCAAACTGTTTTCTTGAATAGACTATCATTCCCGCGAAATATGTCATTCCCGCGAAAGCGGGAATCCAACAAGAGTAGTATAAAAAGCAGTAAAGGCAAAAGATTTTTCTTTTCCTTAATTGTTTTTCCGTTTTTTATCTCCTGTGGAGATACAAAAATGCACTACGATAGTAAAGAACAACTAAACACAATCGCTGCTACTTTGGATCCACAAGAAAAAAAAGAGATCATCACCAATTCCTTGTTTGAAGCCGTGTTGAGTAATAAGACAAATGAGGAAATTGACCAACTTCTTTCCACCTCTAAAATATCCCTTTTTTCTGTAAATAAAAGAGGAGACACAGTTCTAGGGGTGGCTATCCAGTTTAGATTGAAAGAAAGAGCCTTGTTCTTATTAGAAAAGTTTCAATGTGACGATCATTTGCGCCATCAAAACAAGAAAGGGGAAAGTTATGTTTATTTATCGGCCAGGGAAGGATATGAAGAGATGATCCATCAAATAGCTAATAAATGTTATGAAAACATCTTCTTTGATTTTTCCGATTATGAGTTTTCCGATCTGGATCCAAAAGCAGAAAACGGAGAAATAGCCATTCATGTTGCTCTTAACGGTTCTGTTGCAGAGACTTTGAATTATGAATATGATAGAGGTTCTTTAGAGTACTCTTTTTTTCCCTTCTATACAAAAAATGATAATTCAGGGACTTTCCTGCATACGGCTGTTCGAGATGGCCGTATCAACACTATAGAATGGGCCATTCGCCACTATTGTGACAAAGGAGAGTGGGAAAAATCAGATAGTATATGGAAGCACTGGCCAGCTTGGCTTGTTAATCATGGATGGAATGTCTGGCAAACACATGAATGGAACCTCACAACCCAGCTAATCAATCATCAAAACAAAGAGGATAACACGGCTTTGCATTTAGCTTCTCATTCTCATGATATAAAAAGTATCAAGTTGTTATCCAGTTGCCGATGGACCAAATTTTTTATCACAAATAAGGATGGTAACATCGCTTTACAGGTATTTCTGGAAGCATTGGATGATAAAGTGAAAAATCACTCACAAGAAATAAAAGAGGCTTTTGTATTTCTGGTTCAAAGAGAAACTTACCAAAGAAAATATTTTAATAACATAGCTGCAGATGCAGTGGACCACCAGAATAACAAAAAAGATTCCTCTGCGCATATAGCCGCCCGACTGGCTGACCCCTATTTTTACACCTATCTTAAACAGTTTGCCAATTTATCATTGATAAATGCAGACGGTGAAACACCGGCAGATCTTTTTGAGAGAACACAAATTACAATTCAAGAATTTTAAATCGAGCAAAACATGTTTTTATCTTATATTCTTACTTTCTTTTTGTTTTTTATTATACTAGTTCGGTATAAAAAAACCTATGATTTCCTCCATGAGAGAATAAAGGGTCAAAAGTTCAAACATGCGTTTTGCCACAGAACAGCTTACAGCCGCTCCTGTGTCAAGCTTGTTCCTGTGAAAACAGGGAGCCGGCTCACTTTTGCCCCTTTCTCTCTCATTAAGGACTATCTTTTACCAGTTCGATATAAAAAAGCCTATGATTTCCTCTATGAGAGAATAAGGAGCAAAAGTTCAAACATGCGTTTTGCCACAGAACAGCTTACAGCTGCTCCTGTGTCAAAGCCGAACTCACTTTTGCCCCTTTCTCTCATTAAGAGTTATCTTAAAAAATATTTTTTTATCTGTTTATTATGTTGTTGTGCTTGTTCACCTACTATTAAAGAACGAGCGGCACCTTTTATCCTGGATAAAGATACCCTGCAAATAGCTGAAGACAAAAAAACATTAAAGGGAACCGGAAGAATATTATTCAAAACTCCTCTTTTTGGACTTTACTCAACAGAGATGTATTTTATAAAAGCACAGTTATTTAATGAAAGCTCTTCTCTTATTTTGTATAGCCACTTCACCGGATTTGCCCAGCAGGATGGGATAAAAGTTTTTTTTACAAGAGATAAAAGTAGTTTAATCGTAAAAGCCAGCGCCACATCTTATCCCATACAAACTTTACATACAGATACAAGTTACTTTACTAAAAACCAAAATTTGGAAATGTATATAGAGGTGCAAAATGGAACAGAGAATTTTATTAGCATTAAGATATGGGATGCCTATACAAATCCCAGTGGGTATGTAAAAGAACCGGCTCGTTTTCTTTCCCGACAAAATTTGATTGTGGATTCCCGCGACTTCTTATTTTACTCCAAGGGACAGGGTATGTTGTGGGGGGTTCAACTAAATAAAGTAAGTTTGAATTTCGCTTCCAGGGAGTCTGTTAACCAATGATAAAACATTTTCTTTTTATTTTACTTATTCCTTTCTTCGTGTCCTCTCAGGAGCAAACAGAACATGCTTTTTCTTTTAAACTGGAAAGTGAAGGACGTCTATCTAAAAATCAAATATCCCGAGATCAAAAACAGTGGCACCCTTATATTCCTTATACGGAAATAGGATTACTTTATTCTAAAGATGATAATCTACATTTTTTTATCAATGGGGAGTTAGAATCTCATAAAAACGAATGGGAGATAGGTTTAGAGGAGCTGAGCCTTTCTTATGCTTTCGAAATGATCCCCCTTAGTGTAAAAGCCGGATGGTTTCCCATTCCTTTAGGTTACAAAGGTAGGAACAATAATGTTTTTTCTCAAAACTTATCTTTTTATAAAATTCTAGCTTGGAGCCAGGAAGATATAGGAGCTATCGCGGATTTATATCTTTGGAAAAAATTTTTAAGCTTGAGAGTGAGTTATTTTGGAGGCTGGTTTTATAGAGAGCAGGATGGTTCTTATAGAGCACCCGATTCCGCTCCTGTTATAATCAGTGTCAGAAGTAAAGGTTTTTTTTGGGACGCTTTCGCCAGTTGGTTTGAAAAAGACCTGGCTTTTTTTGATCCTCTCCAAGCTTATGGCGGAGGTATTCATTTACATACTTCGTACAAAAAACTGAGGGTATCCCTTCAATCTGAGTTTTGGGGAATTATACCGAACAGGTCAGGAAGTGGTACTCTTCAGAGGTTTTATTCCCTTAAGAGAAAAAAGAGACGAGAGGGAAATCTTGTACCCGCAGAAACGGGGATCCACCCGAATGGGTATAAAGAAAGAAAGCAAACCACTTTTGCATATTATATTTTCCCCAGTATCGCTATTGATAAGCTAAAAGTGGGAATGGTTTTCGGAAATATAAACAGGTATTCTGCTCGCTTTAAAACGGCAAAAGCTCAATCTTCTCTTTATGAAAGAGTGTTTCAGATTTCGTATCAGGTTCACCCTAATATAAGATTAATAGGAGAACGTTTCATTAGTTCGCAAATAAAGGGATATTTAACAAATGACCTGTGGGCCGCTCGTGTGAAAATTCACTTTGATTGGTCTTTACAAAATGAGTTAAAAAGTGGATGGTAGATACTTCTCCATTCTGATATCATCCCAGTATTTACCATTCCAATAAGTAAATCTTTTTATCTTACCTATTTCCACAAAACCACATTTCTTATAGAAAGCATAGGCTCTGTGGTTAAATTCAAAAGTACCTAATTCTATTCTGACTGCTCCCAACCGCTTAGATTGTTTTTTAATGTAATCCATAGCTATTTTAGCTACACCCGTCCCTCAATATTCTTTTTCTCCAATAGTTACCCCAATCCAACTTGTTCTCTCTCCTTTTTTCATCAAATGCTCAGGATTCATCTGTATTGAGAAATAACCAATAGGTTTCTTTCTATCGAGAATAATATAAGTATGCATACAATCAGGATTTTTCTTATATCTTCTCTTAACAGATTCAAAAGTATGATTCACACGCTTATCTCCACGTTTAGCAGGAGGAATAAGGTGATAAAAGTCATCACTATTATCCCAGCTTACTATTGATCGAATATGTTCATCATTATCACTGGCGATTGCTTTAATTTCTATCTTCATTCTTAACTCTTTTTATAAACTATTAAATGATCTCCTCTTTCCATAGTTTCTTAAGAAAAAGCTCCCAAGGTAAAATAAGAATTCCATCTTTTGTCACCCTTTTTGTTTTATCAAGAGAGACAGTAATATATTTTTTTATAAGTTTCTCTTCTTTTAAAGCATGTAAGCCCTTAAAGTGTTTATCCTGTGCCAACTCAGTAGCTTTGATTTCGATCGCCACTTCATTACCAATAATAATATCTACCTCCATTTGAGATGTAGATCGCCAATAACTCATATCAATGTGCTTTCTGGAATAGCTTAGAAAAGCCCGAATCTCTAATATAATAAAATGCTCAAAAGCTTTTCCAAAAAGTTCACTTTTTTTTTTCAAAACACCCCGCTGACATAGTACATTGGTTACGCCTAAGTCAAACAGATAGTACTTTGCCCTCGAGGTTGCTTTCCTTTTTTTTGTCTTCGTATAACCCGGTAGAGCAAAACCCAATAAAGTGTCATTTAATATTTCTATATAATTTTTTAAAGTATTGGGAGAAGTTTGTAAATCTCTGGAAAAACTTTCATAGTTAATCTCTTGGCCATTAGACAGAGCTATAAGGTCTAAAAACTCTGCAAAAGCAGGAACATTCCTGGTCAGAGCCTCATTTTTTATTTCCTCCTTAAGATAAAGATTCACATAAGCAGACAGTTCTTCATGATATTCAGCACTTTCATAAATAGCAGGAAGTCCTCCCTTATTCAGATATTTTATTAAGTTAAATTTTGGAATCTCCATCCAAGACAGGGGAAAAAGAGAAGTTTGCCAAGCCCTTCCTGCTAATAAGTTAACAGATTTTCTCTTCAATTTCCTTGTACTGCTCCCTGTAAGTAAAAACCGGTGATTTTTTTTCTGAATTAACCTTGATGAATCAAAGTTGTTTTTCCTGTAGATCGGGGACCAAAAAGAAAAAAGGATTTCTTTTTAAGTAAGTGTTTTAAATTTAACTTTCTTTTATATAACATATTTTAAAAATCCGCATATATATTGCGGATTTTCATTATTTTCCGCAACTCAATTGTTATTTTTAATAATAGGAAATATCTCCCTCTATTACAATATTTTTTTATAAATTTGTAGATATTGGTATCGGATTTGAGTTTTGTATATCTTGTTTAAGCTTCAAGGATGTTGGTGTTTCGTTTTTTTCATGGTGATTTTATGTGTGCAATACAGGAGAAGTGGAAAGAATGGACTTTAAATTTTCTTTTGAGAGATAAAAAACCGAGAACCGAATATTTAGATATTAAAATACGGATTTTGTTGTTTTGTATTGAAATTGGAAAAAAGAATTTTGTTGAAAGTTTTTAAATATTTATGTCCTTCTCAATCAGTAGGTCATCCAGAACGAATAATCTAAAATAGAGGTGAAATTTATCATAGATTTTTC
>JAPPLY010000031.1 GCA_028819305.1 Bdellovibrionales bacterium | reverse complement strand
AGTGACAGGCTTGTCTGAAAAAAAAATTAGAAAACTAAAAAATGGTTCTTAATACTTTTCACTGTCCGAGAACCTTCTTTTTGAACTATTAAGGATTCCTTGACAGTTGATTCGGGTTCCAACTCCTTCTCTTCATGGATATTTTTAATATGTAAACTGATATTTTGTTTTGTTGTCTGATACAGTTCAGCCATATCTTTTTGAGTAAGCCAAACTGTTTCCTCCTCCAGACGTACTTCCAACTTTGTCTGGCCTTTTTCTGTTTGATAAATCAGAACTTGACCTTTAGATTTTTCTGGTAATTTTTTATTCATTTTATTTACCTTTTGTTATGGCTTTTTAATTAGTTTCTTTTCTCTTATCCATTTAAACATAATATTTCCTTGTAAAGATTAAAGAAATAAGATTTATTTAGGCTGCTTCTTCTGAATTTGAAGAGATTATTTTATCAAAATCAATAGAGGGAAGGCTTTGAACAAGCTCCTGAGTTTTTAATGAGACAGTGATTACGCTAAGGAGAAGTTTTAAAATATAAGCAGGGTCTTCTGAGTAAGTATTGGGGTCATTTATTATATCTGTTTTTTTATCTTTTTTGTATTGGTATCTTTCTACAATCCACTTAGGAGCAGACCAACCATTGACTTTATAGTCCCATGCTGTTTCTGGTATATTAGAAATAGTAATAGAGTCATTAAACTTTATTTTAGTTTTATCGTTTTTGTCCAATTTCATTTTTTTGACTGGATTCCCGTTTTCACGGGAATGACAAGCGTTTTGGGACGGAAAGCCACCAAAGTGGCTTTCCGTTAACCCTATTTTTTGCAACAATTTTGAGTGAAAGAAGCTTTTTCTTGCTAATTTTATTGAAAACTTTTTGGGCATCTACGAGGAGTAGGCCCTATCCGGCTTTGTAATATAATATCTGGGATAGCCTGCTCCCCAAATGTAGCTAAAGTGACATTTTGTTTCTGGGCTTCTTTGAACCAAAACTCGGATTTTTTTTTGTTTGCCGGATCGCTATTATCATTTTTAAAGATTTCAAATAGTTGCAGTTGAGCTAATAGAAACCCTTGTTCTGCAGCGGTCTTAAGTAAAAAAAGAGCCCGTTGTTTATTTTCAGAAATACCAATGCCATCGTATAACATCATACCCAATAGGAATCGAGCGATAGTAGAGTCTTGTGCCGCTTTTTGAAGTAAAAAAGTAGCTCTTTTTTTATTTACTGGAAGACCTAGTCCAAAGAATGACAGTAATCCCAGTTGCAGTTGAGCAGGTGAAAAGTTGTGATTGGCAGCTCGTTGAAACCAAAAAGAAGATTCAAGATAGGACTGATGCACGCTCTGTTTATTTTTTACATTTTCACCTACATGCTTTACTCCCATACCTACCATGTACATAGCCCAAAGGTCTCCTTCTTTCGCGCTTTTATATAGTTGTTTTATTTCTGTTGTAACTATCGTTTTTAATTCGTCAAAACTGGCATTTCTTAAGCCAGGTGTTTCGAGTAAGGATTTCAGATGCCCTAATCTGCTTGCAAAAATAAAGTTTAAAAAATTTTCTGTGACAACTCCTATAACTTGTCCATCTTTATTTAATACAGGGCTGCCATTGATACTATTTAAAGTGAGATTATCTCCGGCGATAGTTATTTGTCTCGGTCTTTGTTTTTGAGGAACATTTCTTCCTTTTATGACTGTTAAATTTTCAGAATGGAAACCCATGACATAAAATTCACTGTCTTTATGACTCAGGGAATTTGAAATCTGTAAAAATGGACCTGTATAACCTTTTACTTTTAGAACGGCTAAGTTGTCTTTGCCAGATAAAGCTATACCCGTTACTTCCAGTTTTAGTATACTCCCTTTTTTATATACAACCGTGATAGTGTTTAAATGAGATATGTTAGGGAAGGACAATAATTCTGTATCTAATTTTTTTATTGATTGGATTTTAGATAAGCGATCTTGTTTTTGTGTGTAAAGCTGTGGAGAAAATATGTGCAACATCTGGGCATTGATGACAAGGGTTTCACTATCTCCTACAAAAAACCCGGTACTTTGTCCGATGTTAGGTCTATAAACTCTGACAATAGCTTGTTTTTTTTCAGCTAAGGACTCAGCCCAAACTTCTGTTTCTTTATTTATTACTTTTTGAGAAGCTGTTGCTTGTGCTGAATGATTAAATAAAATAGATAAAAATAGATAAAAATAAACCGATATAATAGAACTTTCATGCACTAATATACCCTCTTTTTTCGCCCCTTGTAAAAGTCATTCTGTTTTAGACTAATAAAAATAAAGGGCCATATCATACTATTATAAGCATTATATTACAACAAAATAGTGCTTTATTAATTAATAGTTCTCTCTTTATTGCATGAGCCTTAAGAAAACTTTCTTAACTTTTCCTGGTGTTATACCAAATATAATATTTTGTTATATATTTTAAAAATGTTAGGAGGCTCTTCTTAACTTTTCCTGGTGTGATCCTGAGTAGATCAACAATCCCCATATTCCTCAAAGAGAGCTTTGTCAAACAATCCATCTCCAAATGAAATCATGATTTTATTAAATAGAACTGGGAATTTATTTTTAATTACTCAGTTAATGTTTTTTCTTACTGCCATATATTTCCATAGCTACTACACTGGCAATCCATATAACAATGACATATTTTATTCTTTTACCAAAAATTTTTTTAATAGGTATGAGCAATACAGGAATAGGTGTTGAATAAGCTATACTGTAAATTAAGGAAGAGATATCTCCTACGGTTTCAAAAGACTTTATTGTTTTTTCTATTTGAGATAATTTTATCTCTCTTAAAAGTTTTGGTGTCTTTTTTCTGATCTTATAAAGGACTCTGTAAATATCTTCTAAACTTACTGATTTTATATCTTTCTTATTATCTTTTGCAATTTTATCTATACATTTTAAGCAATGTTCTTTTAATTCTTCATCTGTTTTTAGTTTCATTGCTTGTAAAGTATATGAATTAAACCCTTTTCTGAACCATTTAAACATGACATTCCTTTTAAAAAAATCTGAAAAAAACAGGATCAACTTAAATCCACGATTAAAGCTCCTTTGTTTTCAAATCCACGCACTCTCTCGTATCTCCAAGGGTAATGTGCCCCTTTTAGGTATTTAATAGCTTGCTCTCTTACAATTCCTTTACCTCTTCCTACAATAATACATAACTCATCATGATGGCGATGCTTTATAATGAATTTATCCAGAAGATCAAACACTTCCTCTTTTGTGCAACCATGAAGATCTAAAGTGGTTTTTTTCTTACCTGTCATAACTATCCTTATTATATTATCTAAGCCGGCAAATGGTTATCAAAGATATTGTGAATTATATATTATAGCTGTCCTTACTCTATTTCAGGCAAATGTTTATCGGGGATATTGTAATTTTATACGCTATAACTATCCTTTATTCTCTATATCCGGCAAATGAGTAAAAATAGTTTTTAATATATTATGCTTATCTGTTTTATAAATATCCTCTCCATCCTTTTTTCCAAGGTTCATTAATAGAGAACAAGCTTTTCCACCAGGTTGATCTAAAGAAAGAAGCTCTGCTTGTTCTAAAGGGGGCACACTTTGCTTTAAACGATGTACTACGACCTCTTTTCCTAAACACTGAAATTGAGCGCATAAAGTATCTGCAATAACATGATGGGCTTGAGATTGAGAGCTGGTTGTTAACTCCATTAAATCCATGCCAAAGCGCCATTTTAATAATCCACTGGCCTTTTTTTTATGTGAAATCACTTTTCCAATGGGAGGAGGGCAAGTTCCTACAGAGACAATTTCTACTGGTTGATCTTTTTGAGAAACAGCTATAGCTTCTGTTAAAGCCACTAATATAGGACTGTTAGCCCATAATGCCCCATCTACAAATTCCTCATAAACATTATCTTTTTTTGGACTAGGAATAAAAGCTATAGGAAAAAGTACAGGAGCAGCAGAAGTAGCCAAGCACAGATCCACCAACAATCTATCCTCATCTTCTTTATATGAGTTATGAGGAGTTTTAAAAATTTTAGGATAACTATTAATTAAATCCACTGCCGTAATACAAAAAGCCATTTGCCTTTCTTGATATATTTGCCCCATTGTCTTTGTCCCAAAGATATGTCTTAGTTCTTGCATTAAGATCTCCTGGGAATTAGCCGCTTTATCCCTATTTTTAAATCCCCATAGTAATTGTTCTTTTACTTCTTTAGAAGGAAAAGGATAGGTAAATATCTTTTGCCCTTTTTTAGAATAAAGCTCTATGATTTTATTGATAGAAACACCTGCCGCCAATCCACAAGCTAAAATCCCGCCTGTGCTAGTTCCCACTATCAAATCAAAACCTTTTCCAATATCTTTATCTATGCCCCTGTCTGAGGGATCAGAAAAACAACTGACCAGGGTTTTTAGAACAGAAGCGGTATATAGGCCCCTCATACCTCCCCCATCCAGGGAAAGAACTTTATATGATCCACTGTCTTTCATAATAGCTGTTTATCCTATCTCAAAACCGAGAGAAAAAATATAAATTTTCAAAAAGGCATTTTAAAATACCCTTTTGTAAAAAGGGAGTCCAAAGGGTCAAGAGGTAGAGAGCTTCCCAAGGATTCGACATAAGATGATATGTCTGCACTTTCATTTGAGTTACTTTCCCAAAACTTTAAAGGGGTTCTTATACCCATAGAAAAACCAAGTATAAGCCTGGCCTTATTCGCAATAAGTATTTCGTATTCAAATCCAGCTGTCCACTCCAGCCACTGAATATAGGGATCTGGTTTTACTTCTTTTTTCTGCTTTTTATATTGAGTCAGTTCTATTTGCTCTTGTATTTTTTTTATAGTAGCATCTTCACTTAACGGCCCCGTATCAGAAGAAACAACTCCCTCTAAATCTATAGAACCACGACTTAGTAGATTCTCCAGAACCAACCACCGCACCCGTACTAAAGGGACAAAACGATTTCCTGTTCCAAATACCTTTTTGAAACCTAAAGAAGCCACCCCTATACTGCGTGCTTTGTACCTGGATTTAAAAAGAGGACTATAAATGTCTCCTATTACAAATCCACTGGAACCCATATCCTCAAAAGAAGATATATAAGGGTCAGAAAAAAGAGACAAAGCTGATGTATTGTAATAATCAGAATCTTCAAAACTGGCCCATCTATATAAAGACACCTGTGCCGGATTTAGATTTGGATGAAAAGACCATGTATAAGACAAGGAAGGAAACATATAAAAGTTACTACCTAAGTAAAAAGAGGAATCCCATATAGCTCCTGCTTTCAAACCATTTGACTCTTTATCAAAGTAATATCGGTTATCAAAAAAGACACTTAGGACAGAGGCTCTATTAGGAGCATAATTGTAAGGAAAAAATCGGGAATAACCAAAGTTCACTCGTCCCCGCCATAGAATTTTTGTTTCGGAATCTTCCGATAGTTTAAAATGTTTTAGAGAAGATAAAGAAGAAAACCAACGCCCCTTTTTATACACAGGGTAATCCAATTGTAAATATCCCGCATGTTCTATGTTTGAAACAGGTTGATCTAATGAAGAAGCCGATGATAGAGAAGGGTTATAAATAAATTGATACCCCAATTTCCAGTTTAATGGGTTCACCAGGTTTTGATAACTTATACTAGCTAATTGTAAACCTTCTGTAAAATCAAAGTAAGAAAATATATTATTGTACATCACCGTAACCATGTTTTGCATTAAATAATCTGAAAATAAGACATCCGCTCCTAATATACTAACCACTCCTGTCGTCATTCCCTGAATGCCCACACCATTATATTGAATATTCCTTAAAGGAGAATATTTTTTATACTCCATCGGAGTTAGCTGGTTTTTTAAATGATCTTTTTTTACAGAACTAAGTTGTCTGTCTGTATTTGATGCTATCTCTTGGTGATTAGACTGTTGATATACAGAATCGGAAACACTCTCCTTATGTAATAAACCAGAGGCTTTCCGCTCCCCCAGACCAGAAGCGCTGGAAACTCGGCCTTTTCTCAATGAACTTGATGAAACTGTTTTAGGTAGGGGTTTTCGCTTTTTAAAATTATATTTGTAAAGAACAGGCTTCTCTCGTCTTCGTTCTATTGGGATAACTTTATACTCATAGCCATAAGGGCTTATTTCACAAGCCATAAATTCCTTTTTATTTATTTTTTTAGCTTGAATAACTGTATCCGACGATACACTTCTGAACACCCCGCCGTTTTTATACTGATAGACGGAAGAACCGTAAGGGCTAGACCCTGTAAAGTAAATAGTGCCATCCTCTTCTATCTCCAATAAAGAACCATAGTAACCTAAGTAAGAAAACAAGGGCCGTTTATTTTTATAAAGAGTTCTTTTTTTACCTTTTTGTTTAAAGAAGTAAATATTGCCTTTTTTATCAAATAAAGCATTGGAGTGCACATCAGAATAAAAAGAATCATTGAGATAGAGCTTAAAGTGATCTAAGTTGTTTTTCGGATCAATATAAAGGGCGTTATTATTCTGCAAATCTTGCACATAGCGGGAATCAAATTTTTTATTATTATATAAGCCTTCCGAAAATAAAGAATAGTAGGTGATATAAGGTTTTACAGCTCGACTGGAACGAGCGTAAAATACATCCTCTATTTTAAATACTTTACCTAAAGGCAAGTCTGATTTTTTCTCTCTCCATTTTTTTGTTTTTTTATTAAATACTCTTAAGGTGGGAGTTGTTTTGAAATCCGCAGTTAAAAAGAAAATTTCATCTCCTCTACTGCCAAAAGCCGGGCAGACATGGCTTTTAAATAAAATCGGTTCTGGAGAAGATTTTTGTAAAGACGCTTCTTTTAACCAACGGTTAAAGTAGGCTTTTGCCAGATCTTCGAGAAATAACCCCATACCGGGAAAGGAAAATTTTTCTGCAAAAAAGGGAGAAAGTTTTTTCTTAACAGGTGTTTCTTTTATTTTTTTTCGTATTTTCCTGGAGGGAATTTTTTTATCCAGTTTGAAAAAGGAATTTATTGTTTCATGTGAATACCTCTCAGCCAACATAGCCATAAAATAACCCCCATGTAGGTATTTTTCTAATGCCGAGTGAGGTGTGAGACGAAGCTGCAACAGATGTTCTATAGTAAACTGATCTATCTGATGCTGATAATGTTTAATTTGTGAATAGACAAAGGCCCTTGCGTATCCGTTATATAAACGACCGCCATAATGAAATAAAGATTCTTTTAAAACAGAATCCCCTTCCAGAATAAACATAGGTAGAAATATATTAGGGTAAGGAGTGTAAATATAAAAAAATATTACACTAGGCAGGTTAAAAATTTTATTTAATGTCTCAGGGTATTTAGAGTGACTCATCTGGAAAACATGATTTAACTCATGTTCAAAAACACCATCAAACCAAAACGGTAAGGATAACTCATTTAATCCCAATACTCCGGTAGGATACATGCCTATTGTAAAAGATGGAAAAACAGTAGCAAAAGCGTTGGAGATTTGATTTCGGGAAGAAAATAGAATAATAGTAATCGGTTTTTCTAAAGTTTTATTTTTAAACTCAAACATACCATCTACATGCGCTTTAATTTTCTGATTAATTTTACCTATGGAGTTTAAATACTGTTTGTCAAAGATAATACGATACCGCGCTTCTTCAAAAAGGAGGTAGTTATTATCACCAGGATTGACAAAAGCAAAAGTGAAGAAAGGAAATAAGAAAAACCAAAACCCTACTATGATTTTATACCGAACCAGTAAAGAAAAAAGGGTATCCTTCATAACTTGAGTATAGGTATCCCATTTTAGCCTGTCACGATTTTTTATACTAATATTTTTATAAAATCCAGGTCCAGGGTCATTGCCAATCCCCATAACTCAATCTAAAAAATTTGATCCAAAAGGACTTTATATCAAAAAGTGGATTCCTGAATTAAAGTCTCTTAATAAGAAGCATATACATTTTCCCCAAGAATGGGAAAAAGAACTGCCTAAAACATTTAAAATCGGAAAAAATTATCCAGCTCCTATTGTCCAGCACAAAATTCAAAGACAAAAAGCCATAGATATTTTTTTAAAATATAAATAGTGTAATAACAATAAACACTTGTTTTAATAATATTCTTAAAACAGTCTCAATATGAGAAAAACTCAGTAATTATTAAAAAAAATTTAAAAAAAACAAAAAATAACCGAACTTGAACATATAATCTAATAAAGAGGTATATCTTAAACTTAAATAATTAATAAAGGAAGGTCCTATGTTTAGAGTATTTATTTTTATTACAATCAGTTCTATTACACAACTGGCTTTTTCTTCATCTACAGAGATAGATGATCTTCTTAAGTTAAGATCCCTGGTTAGTGAAGAAGAGGCCCAAGCCATAGAAGAAGAGATACATCTCAGAGAAGTCAGAGCTATGCAAGAAGAAGAAGTGCAGCTAAGAGAAGAGGAAATGGAAAAGCAGATGGAAAGAACCTCTGCCGATGGAGGAGGATTTGCACAGGGGGTGATGCTTACCTTTAAAAAATACCCGGTGCCTGATAAAGAAAGAGATTTAATTATTAAAAAACTAAAGGCAGCAGGCCTTAGTAAATATGAAGAAATTAAAAGATTTAAAATGTGGATTTATAATTGGAAAAAGGCAAAGACAGAGTTGCAAGCGGAAAGACTCTGTAAAGAACTTTTATTTTTTTCTATTATAGTAAGTTGTGAGTCTAATGCCCTTGCTCATCCTGGATATACTGTTGATCTGGTTAATAGAGCTAAAGAAATGGTAAGGAAAGCAGAAGTCAGTTTGGAAAAATCCAAAGAGAGAGTAAAACGATATGAGCAACTAGTAGAAAAGTACACATTAGGATTCACTCGTGTTCAAGGTTTAGTGGCGGAAGCTAGAGGATGGGTTAAAAATGCTGAAAAAAATTATCAAGTGGCCAGACAATCAGGGGATCCCTCAAAGATAACTCAAGCTAAAAAAAGACTTGAATTTTACAGAAAATGGCTGGCAAGCCGGGAGAAGTGGTTGGAAAACAGTAAAAAATGGTTAGCCGATCGAAAAAACTGGCTTGAAAAAGCAAAAACTTGGCTTGAGCGCGACAAAAAATGGTTAGCCGATCGAAAAAACTGGCTTAAGAAAATGCAAGTGGCCCTACAATCCCCTCCCCCTCCCTCTCCATCTCTTTCAGATCAGAAATCTTCCCAGCCACCTATTCCTTTACAACCCTCCTCTGGTAGTGATTTGAAATCTTGTAAGCTTGCTTCCCATAAACTTACTGGTAATAAAAAACTTTCTGATTATTGGGCACAGGAAATGATAGGAGCTGATCTTTTAAGAAAAGAGTTAAGCGACCTTCCGAAGCCGGTTAATAAACACTTCATACACCTTTTTGATGTGAATTTACCTGCTGGCCCTCGCGGACATGATAATACTGTTAAAAATTTAATCTCAGATAGTGGTAGGCACGCTGTTTTACCGAAATTAGGAGAAAATACGATGGGTATCAGTCAAACACCCTCATCGGGTGCTATGGTTAAGTACAGCGATCAACTACTAACTAAAGCTGAAAAAATGTGCTCTCATCTACAAGCAAACCCAAGATCAATCCAACCAGCAGGAGGAGTTATAAAATGAAAGAATTTATATTAAAATCTATAGAGGCATGTGTAAGTTCTCTAAAAAAAGCTGGTGAGTTGGCTAAATTAGGGACCGCTGCCGCTTTCAAAGAGGCTGCTACCCTGGTTAAAATTGTGATGAGTACATTAGATATGCTTACAAAAGCTGTTGCTAATCTAACAGGAGTAGATGCCACTGTTATAAAAGGCACATTAGCTGCGTTGACGGTTGCGGCTGGGGTTATATATAATACGGTAAAAAACCCTCCAGCGGAGAAACAACCTCCTGTAGAGAACCCTCCTGTAGAGAACCCTGTAGAGAAGCCAGTCGTAGAAAAGCCTAAAGAAGATCCACCTACACAAGACCCTCCTGAAAAATATTCAAAAAACATTCTTTTTTCTACAGATTCCTATAAGCAATGTATATCTGAGAATATGCCTAATTACATTAATGTTTCAATGACTTGGGGCGGGCCATCTCACATGGGAGCTTTGCCCGGCTATAAAGCTATTTCTCCTCCTGCTCTTATAGTAACAGTCGCTGGTAATAATGCAATAAATAGACCTCATCTTGATCCGCATAAAGTGAAAGGGAGCAAAGAGTTTGGTGCTATTATCGTAGGAAGTATAGATTTCCGTGGTGATAGGAGTAGCTTTTCTCAACAAGGAGAAGAGGTCACTATTATGGCTCCTTCTAACCGGGAGTTAACTTCCGCTGATAAAAATGGAAATTATAAAAGGTTTAGTGGAACAAGTGGAGCCGCTCCTTTGGTAACAGGTGCTTTAGGGGGATTTACCCTACTATCTGGCTACCAACCTACAGCTGCTGAAGCTAAACTTCTATTAAAGAAGACCGCTATACCTATTAGAACTAATAATGAAAAGCCTCAGAAAAACGGCCCAGGTATGCTTAACGCCTATAAACTAGGAATGGTGGGAAAAAAATTAAGACAAGAATGCGGCACAGACATTGCTTGCTTTAAGCGTTTGATAGGACAAGACTCCACTTATGAATTTCCAGAAGAAGAAGGTGTAATGGAGACTGTAAAACGAGCCTTTCCAGAGTGTAGTACTACCGAGAATCAATGTCGTGAAAGGTCCAATAGTTGTGAGGATAAATCGGCGGCTTTTGAAACCTTGAGAAAAGCTCTCTTTCTTAACCCTTCTTCTGATAAAGAAAAATGGAGGTATTTATCTTGTATTTATTCTTCTAGTGGTTTGGGCTATAATGCCCAGGGGGCAAAAGGGATCTATGACGCTCTTTTAGGAACACCACCTCCTCAACATCCCTTTGAAAGGAATAGATTTATAGCAGGGGATAGATCTTGCCAAAGTGATGACGACTGTAAGCTTTCTCCAGCTTGCCATACAATAAAAGGAGTTCCTACAAACTTATATTATTTAGCAGCTAATAAAGACTATAAAACAGAGTGCGAGCCTCTTTCATGTAATGGTAATTGCCAATGTGATAGTGAGCTAGAAGAACCTGGATATGTATACACAGTACATAGATTTGATTCTCTTTCCGATTTTGATAAAGACAAAAGAGAAGGAGACACCTGTCTTTCAGGTTTTCCATACCTTCCTGGAACCAAAAGAATTTGTTTGAGGAAGATCAAAGCTTCTCGTGCTATATGTTTTAACTCTCAATGTGTACCTTATGAAGAGGTTTCCTCTGCAACACCAGAGGGAGGATCTGGAATTGTTAAGTAAAGCTTTAAAACAACACCAGGAAAGGTGCAGAAAAATGGCATCACCTATGATGTGATAATGGAGTGGTTAAGTAAGGTAGTAGGACAAGCTTGAAATAATGAGAAACACTCAGACAAAAGAACTTCATAGTAAGAAGGCCAAGTTGGCTTACCTCACTCCCTGGTCCTGGTGGGGCTTTCATACATACGGAGCCTGCTTTCTACCCTCCCGGATCTAAGATGCTCGCTCTTCAGGAGGGGGTTACCCCCCAAAGACTGCTCCTTATCTACTAATTCACCAGTCCCTTTCATCAAAAAGTCATGCTGAAATTTAAAAAACCTTCTCTCTCAAGCTCTCAACAAAGGGTGAAGGGCTGTTCGGGAGGGCGGATTTTTATTATTTTTTTAGATGCGGTTTTTATAAACTTGGACTGATTTCTGCCTCTTGAGGAGGACGAGTTTCTTTTAAAGAAAGATTTTTGGCAAACAAGCCTCTTTGTGTTCTAACAACTAACATCTCCACAATATCCCCCTCATTAAGTTCTGAATAGGAAGTATTTGAAAATTCCGTGACAATGGAAAAATATACTTCCCGACTTCAGCACAACACTATGGGTTAAAAAAATATTTTGATAGTTTTTAAGTTATGCGAGTGAGTTTTTGTTTATTTTTAAAGCGTAAAATAAGAAAAAAATAAATGTGTGTGGCATAGCCTCTCTTTATTCTAACTCTTTCTTCTGACACAGTAAAATTTTCAGCTTGACAGATTTAATAATTGTGTACAATTGTACCTTTTATATACTTTACTTTAATGTGAGTTAAGTTTTTCGTTAATATACTGATCTGGATTTGAAAATTGAAGATCCGGCTGGATTCCCGCTCCCCGAGACCCTGCCCCCGCGGAAATGGGAGCTGGGACAAACTTCGCGGGAATGACATATCTAAGCTCAAAATCCTGTCCTCGTGCAAATGGGGATCAAACTGGAGCGGTGTACTTTGTGTAACTCATAAAGAAGAAAATTTCTTTCTATAATTTTTGGGGAAAACAGGTTTCTGCAAAGACAGGGATCAAAGTTTTTGGCTTTTAATAGTTAAGATAGAGTATGGGTATAAATATGATAGAAGTTCATAATGTTACTAAGAAGTATGGTTCCCGTGCCGCTGTGGAAAACCTCAGTTTCTCTGTAAAGAAAGGGGAGGTGGTTGGTTTCTTGGGACCTAATGGGGCGGGTAAGACCACTACAATGAAAATTATTACTGGCTATATGGTTCCCACGGCCGGAGAGGTCAAAATCGCGGATGAAGATATTTTTGAAAACCCTATTAAAATAAAACAAAAAATAGGCTACTTGCCGGAGGTGCCCCCTATATACAGTGATATGTATGTAGATAAATACCTTTATTATGTAGCCGGTTTAAAGAAGTGTCCGAAGGATACTATAAAATCCCAGGTGGATTCGGTTGTTGAAAAAGTAGGGCTTCAACCGGTGCGCTGCCGGCTGATCCATAATATTTCAAAAGGGTTTAAGCAAAGAACCGGATTGGCTCAAGCTTTAATTGGTGATCCTGAAATATTAATTCTGGATGAACCCACAGTGGGTCTGGACCCTAACCAGGTTTTGGAGATGAGAAATCTTATTTCTCAGCTAAGAGGACAACATACTATTATTTTGTCCACTCATATTCTCTCTGAAGTGCAAGCCACTTGTGACCGCATTATTATTATTAAAGAGGGGAAAATGGTAACACAGGAATCCCTATCCTCTCTTAGAGAGAAGCAGGCGCAAAGCCGCCGCCGTATCAGTGTGCGGGTGAAAAATGTTTCCGAAGATTTAATACAAGAGTTAAAACAATTAAAAGGGATAGAAGATGTGACTTCATCTCCAAACTCTGTTTTGACTTTGTCAGCAGATACCGGAGTGGGCAGTGATTTGAATGAACGAGTTGCCAAAGTAGTGATTAACAAAGGAGCGGGGTTGGTGGAGTTAAGTGAGTCTTTTAGCTTGGAAGATGTCTTTTTGAAGTTGACTAAAGACGAGAAGGCAGAAGAAAGGAATTATACTGATCCTGTTTGAGTTTTGAACTAAAAGCCACTTTGGTGGCTTTCCGTCCCGCGAAAGCGGGGAATCCAGTTAAAACTGGAAGTCAAACACAATCAGTTTGAAAGGAAAAGTAATGAGACAGTTTTTTAATCAGTTTAATAAAGATTTTAAGCAAACTTTTTTTAATCCCGTGTTTTTTATGATGGCGGGGCTTTGTTGTTCTATATGGGGTTTTGTTTTTCCCAGGAAACTTTTTGAATTTGCTCGTGTAGCTGGTGTAAGCCCTTTCGCTCAAGGCGGTATGGGTGGAGGAGGCTACAATATTTATGAAACGGTTTTTATTAGCCATCTATCCTTAACTCATTTACTTTTACTTTTTATCGTACCTATATTTACCATGAGGCTTATTTCAGAAGAGAAAAAGCTACGTACTTTTGATCTTTTACTGACGGCTCCTATTACTTCTACAAAAATTGTACTAGGGAAATTTTTAGCGGCTTATGCTGTCGTATTAGTTTTAGTTATCTTGTCTTTTTTATATCCTATTATAACAAGTTGGTTTGCCGAATTTAATATCACTTTACTGGTGAGCGCCTACCTGTCCATTGCTTTGCTTATGGGTGTTTATACAGCTATTGGCTTGTTCAGTTCTTCTTTAAGCGCTTCTGTTATGTTGAGTGTGTTTTTGGGAATTATTTTTAGTGTGGCTTTACATTTTGTCAGCCTGGGCGGGCAGCTTTCCAATAATCCTTTATATTCCTCTGTTATGGAGTATTTGTCTGTTTCCACTCATTTGGATAACTTTTTTCGAGGGAACATAGTGAGTAGTAGTGTTGTGTTCTTTTTTATTGTAATCGGGTTTTTTCTATTTATGACCCAAAGGGTGATTGAATCTTCACGTTGGAGATCGCAATGAGTTTATTAGGTAAATTATGTTTATCTTTAAGCGGCTTGAGCTTGATTATTATGATGTCCACCAGTTGGATTTTAGGGGGCTGGCTCAATGTGCTGTATATTTTCCTGGCTTTGTTTTTTTTAGGAATTATACTGTCTTTCCTTATTGATTATAATCTTTATCTTGGTTTTTTGTTGATGAGGACTACTAAAAACGGGATGTCTATGGGGGTATCCATTTTAATTACTTTGGTCTTTTGTGCTTCTTTAGCTTACTTAAGTACGCGGTTTAAAACCTCAGTGGATATCACAGAAGAAAGAATTAACTCTTTAGCACCGCAAACTATCCAGTTATTGAAAAACCTGGATCAGGATATGGATTTAATTGTTTTTTATAAAGGAGGGGCTGGAAATCAAAAAAAAGAGATGGTGAAAAAAAATCTCACATTATTAAAACAAAAAAGCTCGAAAATAAAGGATCGTTATTATGACGCTCATTTGAAAAATAAATTAGCTCAAGAATACTTAAATGAACTTCCTGGTAAAGACAGTGAGAATATTTTTGTCTTTGTGGAGTATAAAGGTAAAAAAGTGTTAGTTGATTTTCCTTTTGATGAAGGAAAATTGGTTTCCTCTATGATAAAAGCGACTCGTCGTCAGGAAAGAACAATATATTTTCTATCTGGCCACGAAGAAAGAGGCACATCCAACACAGAGGGAGCAGGTATCAGTGAGTTTAAAGATGCTTTAGTTCGGTCTTCATTTCAAGTAAAAACCTGGAGTTTTGTGACCAACGGGCCTCTTCCTAAAGATGTGTCAGCTTTAGTGATAGCGGGGCCTCAAAAGCCTTATTTGGAAAAAGAGATTCAATGGTTGGAGGAGTATTTAGATAAAGGGGGTAGAATGTTTGTTGCTTTGGATCCGGATAAAGACCACAGCTTAACCTCTCTTTTAAAACAGTTTGGTGTCAATTATACTTCTCGTTATGTAATGGACCGGATAGCAGCACTTATGGGTTTAGGACAACTCTCTCCCCTGGGAGTTTATTTTGATAAGGCCAGTGTCATTACCAGTTCTTTTCAACAAGGTTCTTTTTCTGTTTTTCATATAGCTAGTAATTTGGAAATAACAGATACAAAGAGAGGCCCTTTTGCCATTACAGAATTGGTAAAGACAAACGAAAACGCTATATCTGTTCCTAGTATTGAAGGTAAAGTGGAGGGAAAGCGATCGGCTCATGTGATAGCTATGTTGGTAGAAGAATCTAAAGAATTTGAAGAGAAGACGGGAGAGAAGGAAGATCCTGAAAAAGCGGATAAAGCAAATAATAAAGAACCTTCTATGAAATTAGCTGTCTTTGGAGATAGTGACTTTTTATCAAATGACTTTATCAATAGTAGAGGGTTGAATCGTGACCTCATTATGAATACCATTTCATATTTAGTGGATGAGTCGGATCTGGTGAGTATTCGCCCTAAGAGGTTAAAAGCGACGCAGCTGATTTTAAAAAGCTCTGATCAAATGGGAATGGTATTTTTTTCTATTGCCCTTCCTATTATTTTCTTTATTTTCAGCTTTATTATCTGGTTTCGTAGGAGAGAGGCGTGAAACGCTGGCTGAGCCGGTTCATTTATTTTGTCATTGTGATGGGCACGGCGAGCTTTGCTTTTTATCAATATAGGCAATCACAAGAGGAAAAGCGGAAAGAAGAGAAACAGGACCTCGTTTTTCCATCTTTGGAGTTATCACAAGTAAAAGTTTTTTCCATTAAAAAAGGAGACACCTATATTTATGTACTCAATCAGGGTGGAGAGTGGCGTTTAGACTCTCCTGTAAAGGATATGGCAGATAGAGATTTAGTAGGGGATTGGATAGAAAGTCTGCTTTCGGAGAAAGTGAAAACTATTAAAGAAAAAGGGGTGGATTGGGCAGAGTATGGATTAGATCAAAATGTGAATTCTATTGAAATCACAACAGTATCCGGTACCAGCCTCAAGTTAGATATTAGTCAGTATAGTGCTTTTGATGGAAAGTTTTATATCAGAAAGGAAGAATCACTTCTTTTGGGAAACACTTCTTGGGCTAGTTTAACGGATAAGCAGGGGGACTATTTTAGAAGTTATAAAGCTCTGAATATCGGGGAACACCCTGTTGCTCTTCATTATGATTCAAAGTTATTTAAAGCTCGTTTAAAGTGGGATAATTATAATTGGAAGTGGAGTGACTCTAAAGAAGGGCAGAAAAAAAGTCCTGCTCTGTTTCCTCTATCTCACTCTGAGCTGGAATCTTATTGGAGTTCTTTTTCTAATATTAGTTTTGAAAAAGAGGTTTACCCTAATACAAAGGGTTTGAGGAGCAAGTTTAAACTAAATAAACCTGATATAGAATTACAGCTGGAATTTAAGTCTAAAGGAGTTAATTTGTCCGAATCGTCAGAAAGCTCTACCCTTGAAAAAAAAGAAGAAACACCCGGAAACCTCAAACCCGATCAGTATAAGAAATGGTCTTTAAAAATCAGCCCGGAAATAAAAGGAAAATTTTACGCTATGGTGTCCACCAGAGATTATATTTTTACTTTGAGCAAAGAACAAAGAGAAAGAGTACTTTTAACAGAACAGACTATTCGGGATCATCACCAGCCGTTTCAGTTTAAGAGGAGGGAGGCCTACTTTATAGAATGGAAAGGCTATGATCTGGATATGCAAGTGAAAAAAGAAAAAGATAAATGGATGTTGGTTCGGGCGGAAGAAGATAAGAAAGTGTCTGAAGCTGACTCCAAACGGGAATGGAATGTAGAGGAATTGAAAAATGTTTTAAATAAGCTATCCACTCTTTCCGCAAAAAAATATTTTGATAAAAAAAAATCTTTTGTAAAAACAGCCAGTTTGATTATAAAAGATAAAAAAGAGGTTCCTATTTTAAAATTAGAATTGAGTGACCCTTTTGAGTGGCAGGAAAATAAGAACTCTGGATTTAACGGCTTGGCTACCAAGGGGAAAGAATCAAAAAGTACGGAAAAGCTTGTCCCTGTGGAAACGGGGATAATACCCGATGGGTATAACAAATCAAAAATGGTCTATGTAAGAAGTAATAGAGGCCAGGAAGTAATGGCATTGGATTTTAAGGCAGTACAGTCTATCTTTTCTTCTTCTCTATTGCGGACAAATGTAGAACAAGAAAATGATAATCCATGATATAAGGATATCAACCCACCCGACTTCAGCACAATACATCTGTAGGGTGCTTTGTGGCAAAACGCATGTTCGAGCTTTTAATTTTTTTCTTTAAATTTTTAGAATGTACCGATTCGGAGTAAAATTTTCCTCACCGATTTTCGTTTTTGCGTGGGCGAGTTTCGTGAAGACAGGATTTTATGGTTTTGTGTTGTGCTGAAGTTGGAAAAAATACTTGGGTATTTTAAACTTTTACAGTTGTGTTAATGCTGAATCATTCACTATAAGCATGTTATTTAAAACTAAGCTTAGGACATACCTTGGAAATTTGTTTTTGGAAAGAAATCTTCTCTTCTCTACTTAAGTTTGGCTGAGCATATTTGTAACGATTTAGCATAGAATTGGTATTCTGTGAACCTTCATTATAATTAAAAACCTGTTGAGAAGAATCTATCATTTTTGTTACATATTGAGCTACTTCTGTTCTTCTTTTTCTACTATTACTAGGATAAGTTTCTAGCAAATCCGAAGAGAGCATTTTTAAAGCTAAAGAGCTATCTATACCTCTCCCTTCTTGTTTTATTTGTTCTCTGGCCAAGCACCTGTTTTCTTGTGAAGAAGATCTGCAAGAACGGGAAATATTTCTTTTTAGTTTTTCTATTCGTTTTATTAAGCTACTATTGACTAATGACTGTCCTCCGTTATGGGCCCAGTAGTTCAACATCTGTTCAATCTTTTCTTGATTTTTAAAAAGAGGTGTTTTTTTTATTGTTAGGTCTTTTGAGTCGTCAATTTTTTCCCATAATTCATATAATTCCGAATCATCCCAAATCACCCAATCAATATTATTCCCATTTTTTGTAGTCCCTGTAATATGTAATACCTCATTTAGTCTAATAGGGAGTTGATATTGATCGGTCACTTTTTTTGGGAATTCTCTATTGCCCATGTAATCTGATTTGGAGTTAAAATTGTTTTTCATTATTCTGTGATTTCTTTCCAGACCATAAAATGTGTAAAAAAGACAGGTATGAGGGTCCAGACTGGTTTGACAAGTGATGAAATTTATATTTTTTAAAACTTTTTCTGCCAATTGCGGGCACCTTTGTGTCACTTCTGTGTAAATCTCTGAATGTTGTAAAGGGTTTTTCTTATCAGAAGAACTGATGAGAGAGTTGATCGTTTTTACATAATCAATAGTTACTTGACCCAGACATCTAGCCCCTGTTTTGCTTTTAATATTTAAAATTCCCCCTGACTCTTGATTGATGAGATGAAACATCTCTTTTTGCCTTTCCAAGCTGGAATTAAAGCATTTCGCCATATCTTTCCAAGCTTTATATATCGTGTTGATATAATTTTCATTGATGCAAAACTTTCTTCTTTTATGAAAAGTAGCCTGGTTTTTTGATTCACAATGCACATATCGTTTGAAGGGGAATAGTGCATTTCCCCGAAGGGCCATAGCTAAAAAACATGATTTTGGGATATTAATAAAAGTTTCTTTAATAGAAATATAGGGTTCAGGCGTATTGGCGAGATGGCTTTCACATAGTGCACAAAAATCAGCTTCTGTTATAGAGGGATCTTGTGCAAGATCATTTGTTCTTTGTATTTTATGTTTTGTGCATTGGACGTCATAAGGAAGTTTTGAATCGTTTGCGAAAACAATAGGGATGTGAGTAAAGAGAATAAGAATAAAAATAACTTTATAGTTCATATTTTGAATTTACTTTTTACTGAATGCACTCTATACTTTGAGCTATTACTTGTGCCCAATAGTCAGGGTAGCTTGTTATTTCCCTATTTTCCGATAAGTTATAGAGCATTCTGTAGAGGCGGCTAAAAGTATCTAAATCCAGAGTATAGGAGTTCATTTCTTTAATTACACTAGTTATATCGGAAAATAAAAGTTGTAAAGTATAATCCATATTAGGGTCTTTTAAGCCGGTCTTTAAAAAATCGTCAAAAGAGTTTAATTGTGTTTTTAGGAACTCTTTTTTATCTTCTTTTATTTCGCAAGTTTGTTTTAGGTATATTAAATGTTTTTCAAATTCTTCTACCAATTCTTCTTTACTTTTTTTTGCTTTGTCATAATCTTTTGGTAGCGCGTCTTCTTTTGCTAACCTTCTTTTTGCCTGTTGAGATCTTGGTTTTTTAGTTTTGGTACTCATTTTTGATTTTTGGGAAGTTATTTTCTGATCTTGTTTGATTCCCGCTTCTGCGAGGGCAGTTCGTATTTTAACCAGCTCCTGTCTTCCTACTTGATTGATCCCCATCTGCGAGAGGGCCGTTTGTATAAACGGGAAGGCAGGTTGTTGTTTTTCCGTTCTGCGAAAGAGATATTCATTCAGGAAAACAGATTTGCCTTTATCGGGACGGCCCTTGTCTTTCTTGGTAGAAAGCCAAGGTCCTTGGACCCTCAACCGGCAAACTGTTTTCCTGAATAGATTGCTATTCCTGTACGTGTTCACTAATTCGCTGACAAAATTGAGTTTATAAGGGAGTGTTAGAAAACTCTCAATAAGCTTAAGAAAAGAGGAATCTAGTTCGGTAAACAGAAAGCCACTTTTTTGTTGCCTTCCCGTCTCCGCGAAAATACTGTCATCCCCGCGAAAGCGGGGATCTATACCGGTTCGATATACATAATGAGGTGAAACAAATAAAGAAGCCATAAAGTAAATTGTAAAAAAAATCATATATTTATATATTAAAGTGATATATGTTTAAATAGCAAATGATTTTTACAATAATATCGCAAATGGTACCGTAAAAACCAGGAAGCTTTAAAGAATAAAGAATAAAGAATAAAGAAAAGTAAGGGTTAATTTATTTGCGAAAAAATCAAAAGGGATACAAGCAGATTCACAGGAAAACAGAGCTTATTATTCAAGTTGGTTTAAAGTGTAATGTTTTTTTATGAACCAACAATTTATATATCTTTTCCTAGTAAGAGAATATAAGAAGCAAAAGGTTCAAACATGTGTTTTGCCACAAAGTAATCTTTGGCTGCTTTTGTGTTAATCAAGCTTGTCCCTGTGGAAACGGGGAGCTGAACTCACTTTTGCTCCTTATATTCTCTTATAGGCAGGGTTATTTTATTAAAGAGGCTACAAATGTATTACAGGGGCTACAGATGTTCCGATTAATAATATAGCTGGAGATAAAATGTATGAGTGTAGTATAAAAAGTTCAACAAGAGTGGACCTAGCTGGCGGGCTTTTGGATATTTGGCCTGTTTATGCTCTTGTGCCTGATTGTTTTGTGCTTAATTTTTCTATTCCTGTTTTTACTTCTGTCAAGCTTCGTTATTCTTCTGAATTACAACTTTCTTGTGAAGGGGGACCTCCAATAGATATTAGTGTTTTTTCTCCTTCTGGTTCTTATAAAAACTCTTTTACAAGATTAAATGATCTATTAAAAGACTCTTCAGATGAACTTAGTTTGTTAAAAAAACATCTGGAATATTGGAAAGGGTATTTTCCAAGGGAACAGATTTTCCTAAAAAGTATTTATCTAAGATCAGAATCTCCTATAGGGGGTGGGCTGGGTGCCAGTTCCAGCCTCTGTGTGGGTTTGGCAAAAGTGCTTTCTTCTGTATTTAAACAAGAATTAAGAAAAAAGGAATTGTTGATGCTGTGTCGGGATTTAGAAACATCTTTGCTACATGCTCCGGCGGGGATTCAGGATTATATTCCTGCTATAGAGGAAGATCCGGGTTTTCTTTATACTATTGAGTGTATGTCTTCTGGTCCTAAATGGAATAGAAAAAAAATCCCCTCTGATTTTTTTGCAGATCATTTTCTATTGGTGGATACGGGGAAAAGCCATCATTCTGGAAATAACAATTGGGAGATATTAAAAAAAATCATTGAAAAAGATCAGGATATTTTAAATGGTATCTATCAACTCAGAGATAATGCGTTAAAGACAGTGGAAATTTGTGATCAGGAAAATTGGTCTGATTTATTTGTGTATGTGAACAAAGAACAGGAATTAAGAGGAAGGTATTTTTCTAATTGGTTGAACCCTTCTGTATCTTCTCTTATCGGTTTAATGAGGAGCCACGGGGCTAAAGCGGCAAAACTCTGTGGAGCAGGGGGAGGTGGTTGTTTGCTTGTATTGGCCGAGAACCAAAAGCACAAACAGGAGTTAGAACAAGTATGTGAAAAGAATAAAATTTCCATTGTGATGAACTGGTGATTTACTTCCAAGGAGCAAAAGAATAACACACTCAATTTTTTTTAATCTTTTACTTGTATATTGTCAAAAAGTCATGTACATTGTCCTCAATGTATTTAAGGTTGTTAAAGCTCTAAAAATATTCTTTTTTTCTTTTAGGTCTTATGGGAACAGGGAAAACCCTCAGACTCTCTCCCTTTTTAAGTGAAAGATTTTTTACACAACTGTGTGATGATAGACTTCCACAGGAGAACCTTCAGCGAGAAACACAGAGTGGGGTTTTTGATTTTCTAAAAAGGCAAGTGCCGAACCAAAGTAAAACACCCAGTCTATTTCAATAGAGTGGCTTTTTATAGGGAACACTTTCCACTCAGGATGGTGGACATTATATAGAAGAGTTTTTCCTTTACGTGTTTTTCCTACACCCAGATCATGTTCTTTAAAAAAAAACTCGGCTGAATTTTTCTTTGGCATATAAGGTATATTGTTAGCTGCTGCGCTTATAGTAAAAGGGTGATTTTTCACAGATAGGCTATATTGTAACTGTAATATTTCATTTGTTTTTTTTAAAAAACTGGTGATTTTTTCAGTTTTATAAGGCTCATTATAAAGAATACGAGCCATACCCGCAATCAGGTAGGAAGGCACATACTCTCTGATAAAACAAACGGCTCTTTTACCTTTATAAAGGACATAAAATCGCAAATTAATTTCTATAAAATGAGTGAAAAAAGGCCATTTGATTTTAAAGACTTGGCTGTTATTAAACTGAAAACCTACAATGCTAATAAAGGCTTGATTGTTCCACAGAGCTGGTTCACAGCCTTTGGGTAAAAAGGGAGTTAAAAAGGGTTTAGGAACAGCATAATTAAATAGCAAAAGGTAGTTCCAATGGGCTGTAAGAAAGATCTTTTTTTCAGGCATTTTTCATTGTTTCATTGGAGAGCTGGGAAAAGGCACGCACCGGTTTTAAGTCAAATAAATTGTTTGTTTTCTCTATTTTAGAAGGAAGTTGGTTTGTTGTAGCTAGCCAGTTTTCTTTGTTTTCCATACATAAAAAAAGGTTCCACTTAGGGGGAGAGTTTTTATACCTACTCAGTTTGCGTTTTCCGGTTGTCTCCGTGCTTTCTGCTAAAGGAAGAGAGAGGTTCTGAAGGGTATCATTTTTTCTATACCGGTTCGGTATAAATTGAGAAAAAATAAATTGAAACATTTGTTGTCTTAACTGGCTGTCGTATCTCAGTTTGCCGTCTTTGCTTTTAAAATACTCTCCCTTTGTTACTAAAGATTTCATTCCAAATCGTTCTCTCATAATATGCCTTTGCTCCGGTTGAAAACGCAAAGCTCCTAGGGAGATATGAGAAACCTCTTCGGGTTTAAATAAAGAAGTGATTTTTTGAATCATGTTCGAGTAATTTTCTTTCCATTCTTTATGATAAATAACAGGGTCCAAGTGAAAAGCGACAGGAAAACCTTTGTCTCGGCAAAGGCGGGCCGCATTTAGCCTTTCATTTAAACTGGCTGTACCATGTTCCTCTTTTTCAATAATATATTGAGGGTTGAGAGACCAGCTGACAATGATATTTCCACAATGTTCTTTATGAACAAAGTTTTTAATATTAGCCGACTTAGTTTTAAATTCTAAAGTCCAATGAGGGTGTTGTTTAAAATAATTCAGTAGATGAGTGGAATAGAGAGTAATGTCATCTAAACTGAGACTATCTGTAATTTCTCCTGTGCCAATGCGCAGTTTATGGTCTTTCATTTCAGAAGCTATTCCCGAAAGTTCTTTTAAAGCATCTTCGATATTGGTATAAATGGTGACAAAAGGAAAGTTAATCAAGCTTTGCAGATAGCAGTAGGAGCAATCCATTTCACAGTGCTGCCCCAGGTTTAACACAAAATAGTTGCAACAAATGAGACCTGGACGGGCTCCAGGGCACCTTTTAAAAAACTTTCCTTTAAAAGAACAGAGAAGAAGATTTTTTTTACTTTGATTGAATTGATCTGCACTCATATTGGAGAGAGTTTTTAAATCAGATTTATCTTTAATGATATGGATGTGGTTTTTAGGGAATATTTGAAAGGCTTTTTGAGCTGGTTCTGAATCTAAAGACTTTTCTTCAATATAAATATTTTGAAATTGTGTGATAAGTGGTTGGTTTGTCATGGATTTAGTATCTCTTATTTTCCTTTTCGTGTAAAATAAATGTTAGGTCCTATCCTTATTTGATTTTTATAGTTTAAGCCCAAATGCATCAAACCTGTATAGAAACAGAACGATGACTTTTTAAAAACTTTAAGAGGTTCTTTTTTTTATTATCAAGGTTCATGGTGACTTAAGCTGTTTATTTCTCATAATTTTTAACAACAAAAAAGTTCAAATGGGGTCAGTACGATCTAACCGATTGAACACAGATAATTGGTTGACTCTGTGTATTTTTTCCTCCCACTCTTTTTGATTCCGACACCATATTTTAATTTCTAATCCAGTAGTATCTCCCCTTCTTTGCCATTGGGTGCTAACCTGTGATGGCCAGATGACTTTTTTTAAATTGTTTTTGTTCACTTGATCTTGAGAGGAGGAAAGTGGGTTACGCTTTTTTTCCATCTCTTGTATCACTTTTTCCGGAGAGAAATAGGATTTTAAAATTTTATCAGGGTCCAGGCTCATCAAAAATAATTCCACTCCTAGTTCTAGTATTTTTATTCCTTGGGAATGAGACGGGCTTTGTTCAGCTATCCATTCAAAAATAAAGTGAATTTGCTTCATATCTTCTAATGAATTAAGAATGCGTAACTCAGATAAATGAATGGCTTTTTTATTCACCCAAGCTTGAAAAGATACGGGAGTAGATGTAAAAATTTTAAGCTGTTGAACAAGTGATTCTGTATTTTGATGAAATCCGTAAAGAGAAAAAAACTCTTGCCATGAACAGATATTCTTTTCCCTATTGCTCCATCCCAGAATAATGCGGCCTAATTCCGAAAAATTCAGTTGAGGGTGACAGGTGTGAAATAAGTGTAAAAAGTTCACATCTGTAGAAGAAAAATTGAGGACATATTGATTCTTGTAGCTATGTGTAAAACCGGAAACAAGCTTATTTTCCCAAGAAAAAGGAGGCCAATTGTTTGGCCAGGGTTTTTCGGGTTGAAAATCCAAATATTTTTCGCATTCATCGTATGTTGTTAAGTTCATAGCACGAAAAATCTATCGGTTTTTGTACCTTAAGTAAAGTAAAAGGATTTGGTTTTTTCGTTCAATTCAGAAGGTTTGATCCCCATTTCCACAGGGACAAGTGTTTATGGGCTTTCCAGGAATTTCAAGCTTTGAATAAATAGCAAATCAACCGGAAAAATGTCCTCGCGCAGGCGAGGATCAAATACGGGCAGTATATTTATACTCGTCTGGTTTTTGCCCCCCATCCCCCACGGAAGCGAGAATTAACCTATTTTGCGCTAAGGGCCTAATTCACTTTTACCCCTTGCTCTCTTGAAAAGGCTTGTGGCTTTTTTTGAAAAATGAGAAAAATTCAAATGCGATGAGAAGGATATTTTTATAGTTGGACTTTTTTATCTTTTTTGATAAGCTCTGAAACATATTAATTGGGCTGTTCATTTACGGGTATTCTTAGAAAGAAAAATGTATATACTGATCTGATATGTCATTCCCGCGAAGCTTGTCCCCGCGAAAGTGGGGAGCGGGAGTCCAGTCCTTTAAACAGGAAAGCAAGTGATTGCCTTCCCGTCCCGTGAAATATGTTGTTTCCGCGAAAGTGGAAATCTGTACCGGATCAGTATGTTTTCTTCATTGAGGCAAGGAAATGGTTTTTATTATGGGGGTTATGTTTTAAGGAGGTTTTTGCATTATGAAAAAAGTTTTAGGATTATTGATTACTTTTTCTGCCATATTTGTACAACAGTCTTATGGAACAACGGATGGAACTGAGCCGGGACAAGCTGAGAGTGTACAAATAGAAGAGGGTGCACAAGCTGAAAAGGATGCACAATTATCTTCTATAGAACAGTGGCTGGTTAATCAGGACATCATCCAAATGTACTCTACTGCTAGTGAGGGGGAAATGCCTTTGGAGCCTTGGGATATGCAGGCAGATTTGAAGGCAAGAGGTGTAACTGTTTTATTAAGCTCTATTGGTTACGATGGTTTGCGCTATGCTTTAGAGGATAGGGAGGATGTGAACGCTCCAACTATTAATGTTGTTTCTATACCGGTGGAGTTTTATGAGCAAGTTAAAGAATTAGGGTTTCGTTTGTGTAAGGAACTTCAAGAAGAAGGGGGAGAATGTCATGCTTTATCTTATACAGAGCTTATGACAGGTAAAAGCCCTTTTACTACCAGTATTTATAAATCAGCAGAGCAGAAGCAATGTCATCCGGGTTCAGGAGTGACGGTTCAAGCTATGGAGCATGAGTTGATGGAAGCGGAAATTATGGTTTACCAGAGATACAGGGCTTATAATGGTATGCGTCGTGATTTCTCTTGTAGAGAGAATACGGCCGATATAAATGTCTATATCATAGAAATGTCCAGGTTGGCGGAAGCAATGTCTATGGGTTATCGTGAGTGTGCCTGGTTGGAGATGATAGGAGGAGGAGCTTGCCATCCTCTACCTAAAAACTAATATTCTCTCATCGGTGAAGTTGGGTTATGGAATCAGTTATATTCCTATGGGCTGTGAGTTTTTCCATTCTTTTAAATTCAGAGGGTTTAATCCACGTTTCCCCGTGGTCAAGTTTTTCTGGACCTTTTCAGGGTTTTCAACCGTTGAATAAATAGGAAAATCAACAGGAAAACCATGTCCTCCGCAGGCAAGGATCAAACTCGATCAGTGTGAGTTGTGTTTTTCAATGGAAAACGAAGTATGAAGTGCATAAATTTTTTACCAGTTCGGTATAAATGGGTTCAAAGTAAAAATATTTTTATTGTTTTTTCACTGTTGTGTTTTTTCACTTATTCCGCTTTTTTCTTTCCCCGATGGCTGGTTTCTCACTTAGGTGAGGCTCATTTTTTATCCAGTTATTTATATATTTATGGATCTGGGCTTCCTTTTTTTATTTTAGGTATATATTTACTCATCCGTTTCAGGGCTATCAATTTTAAAGTGCTTGGGGAACGCAAGTGGCTTTTCTTTTTTATTTTTGGTCTTGCATGGAGTATGTTAGCTCATGGGATATGGATTTTTGCAGCAGTTTATTTTCCATTTAAAGGGTAGAGGAGTACCGACCCATATAGAAAAAAGGTCTTTATAAACCCTATCTTTCCTTTGGAACATCATTTTCCTGCGGAAACCGAGATCAAAGATATACCGATTATGTTTGAAAATTCTTACCAGGATGAGATTTTCACTTGCATGGGAGGCAGGGTCACGGGGATCAAACAAGATCAGTATAAGAAAAAACCTTGGGTCTAAAGCTCTTTTCATTTTTTACAATAACATCACCTGTAGCAGAGATAACAAAAAAACCCTGTTTCTCAGCTAAACTCTCCGCTTTCCTCTTTGATTTAAGCAAAAAAGCCATAGCTCCATACA
>JAPPLY010000043.1 GCA_028819305.1 Bdellovibrionales bacterium | reverse complement strand
TCGCTTCTCTGCTTCAGCCTGTCGCTTCTCTGCTTCAGCCCTTTGCACAGCTTGCTGCTTCTTTTCTTCTGCCCTTTGCTTTTCTGCTTCTACCCATCGCTCAGCTTGCTGCTTCTTTTCTTCTGCCCTTTGCCTCTCTGCTTCCACCGAAAATCGCTCTAAATTCCTTTGAGTTTCTTTTATAAGTGCCCAAATCTCATCTGCTGGCGATATTGTGAATTTACTCATATCATTCTCCTTTCTTTATAATACCATAGTTTGTTTAAAACTAGCTATGCAAAATCCGTACCAGATTTTTACTTAAAGGATTTTAATTGATGAGATCCAGTAAAATCTATGATAAGTTGAGCCTCTATTCGAAACCCAATGAAAAACTTCAAGAAAATAGTTTGCCGGTTAAGGTCTAAGAAATACACTTATTTTGAATTTTTTTCTTTTTCTGCAAACTCTTTATAAGCTTGCACTTTAAGACAGGTCATAACAATAGTGTTGGCTACATCTTCTGTAGTACCCGTCCTTTGCACAATATTGACAGGTTTTTTAACCCCCATTAGAAAAGGACCCAAGACTTCTCCTGACCCTAACTGTTGAACCAGTTTGTAAGCAATGTTCCCAGAATCCAAATTAGGAAATATAAGAACATTAGCTCCTTGCTGAATTTGGCAAAAAGGAAAAATATTTTTTACAATATTCGGATTTACAGCAGTATCTGCCTGCATCTCTCCATCCACCACCCAATCAGGATACCATTTTTTGATCAATTGAGTGGCCTCTTTCATTTTTTTTGGATTTTCCTGTCGTCCAGTAAAATTAGAAAAACTCAACATAGCGATCCGTGGTTTCACATTCAGGCCATAAGCGACACGGGTGGTGTGGACAGCGATGTTAGCAATATCCACAGCACTTGGATTTATATTTACAGTCGTGTCTGCAAAAAAAAGAATTTGATCTTGCACTAAAACAATGTTCATCCCGGAAGCGATTTTTCTTTTCCCCGTTCCTATAATTTGTAAAATAGGCCGAATACTATCCACATAATTTTGTGTAGCACCCGTAATCACGGCATCCACGGCATTTAATTCTAACATCATAGCTCCAAAATAGTTGGGGTCTTTCATCAATTGAGCCGCTTCTTTCTTTAAAATACCTTTTCGTTGCTTCATTTCATAAAAAGTTTTTACATAACTTGCAAATTGAGTGCTTTGCCCTGGGTTAATAATTTCTACTCCATCCATGTTATCCAGTTCCATTTCCTGGATAAGCTGACGAATTTCTTCCGGGTCCCCAAGGAGCATCGGACACATTAGTTTTTCTTCGTAAAGCATATTGATTGCTTTTAAAGTTCTCTTACTGTTTCCTTCTGGAAAAACAATACGGGGTAAATCCCATGAACGAGATTTATTTTTTCTTTTTACCTTATTGATAATCTCTCTTATGAATCCTCTTCTCCTACCTTGGAAAGAGGCTAGTTTAAGTTTGTATTTTTCAAAATTCTTTATAGGTTTTTGAGCTACACCGGATTCCATAGCAGCTTTAGCCACAGCAGGGGCTACTCGTGTCAATACCCTCATATCAAAAGGCTTCGGTAAAATGTAATTAGGACCAAAATGAAATACTTCATCCTGGTAGGCACGGGAAACACTGTCAGGGACATCTTCCCTAGCTAATTCAGCTAAAGCAAACACAGCCGCCTTTTTCATATCTTCATTTATATGAGTAGCATGTACATCTAAAGCTCCCCTAAAAATAGAGGGAAAGCCCAGGACATTATTAACCTGGTTAGGGTAATCACTACGCCCGGTGGCTATGATCATATCCGGTACTGTTTTTTTAGCCAAGTCAGGGTTTATTTCAGGGTCCGGATTAGCCATCGCAAATACAATAGGTTTAGAGTTCATGCTCTTTAACATATCCGGTGTCAGAGTGTCTCTAACAGAAAGGCCGATAAAAACATCCGTGTTTTGAACCGCTTTCTCCAGGGTTCTTTTTTGTGTTTGAATCGCAAACTCCTGCTTATAAATGTTCATATTTTCCTTCCGACCAGAATAAATAACCCCTTTCGAATCGCACATAATAACATTTTTCTGCTTCACCCCTAAACTGATAATAAGTCGGGCGCAAGCAATAGCTGCCGCTCCCGCTCCGTTGAACACAACAGATATTTGATCCAACTTTTTATTAAAAATATGACAGGCATTTAAAAGAGCAGCAGCAGTGATAATAGCTGTGCCATGCTGGTCATCGTGAAAGACAGGAATACTTAACTCCTCTTCCAAACGCTTTTCTATTTCAAAACAATCAGGGGCGGCAATATCCTCTAAATTGATACCACCAAAAGTAGGCTCCAAAGCTTTACAAACAGTAACAAAATCCTCTATTGTTTTCGTTTTCAGTTCAATATCAAAAACATTGATGCCGGCAAACTGCTTAAACAAAATTCCTTTACCTTCCATAACCGGTTTGGCAGCTAAAGGACCTATATTTCCCAAGCCTAATACAGCACTGCCATTACTAATGACCGCCACTAAATTGCCTTTGACAGTGTAATCATAAACCTTATCCGGTATTTCCGCTATTTCCCGACAGGGGGCCGCCACACCAGGGCTGTAAGCCAAAGACAGCTCATCATCTGTATCAACAGGCTTACTGGGGATCACGACAATTTTACCCTTCGGTTCCTGTTTATGGAAAGCAAGAGCTTGTTTGTCCATCCGTTGAGAGGGCTTTAATTTTTCTTTTTTTTTCACTACTCAACTCCTATAAAAAACAGTACAAAAACGATTTAAACCCAAAGGGTTTTGTTTGACGATTTTGACTTTTCAAAATACTTTATTTCTATTTGAAAAGCAATAATCGTATACTCTCAAACTAAAGCGAATTAAACATAACTGTATTTAACTATAATGGGAACTAAAATAATGTCTAAAAATAGCAATAAAGCAGTTATTATCGAAGGTTTTCGAACTCCTTTTGTAAAAACCGGTCAGGATTTGCAAGATATGTCAGCAGAGGAGTTAGGAATAAAGGTGCTGAAAGAATTACTGGAAAGAACCCAAATAGATTTTAATGAAATTGAAGAAGTTATTTTAAGCAATATTGTTAATTCTCTTGATCATTTTAACTTAACATCTGTGATAACTATGAAAGTGGGCTTACCTCAACATGTTTTTGCCTGGCAATTTAACCACTCTTGTCTGGAAAATATATGTAATGCAGCTATTAAAATCCAATCTGGTCTCGTTAGAACGCTTCTTATTGGAGGGGTGGAAAGTATGTCTCAAGCTTTGGTTGCCCCAAGCCCCGGTCTAACAAAAATAATAAAAAAAGTAATTCAATCTAAAACCTGGAAGAATAAATTAAAGCCTATACTCTCTTTAAGACCTAAAGATATTAAACTTCAATTTACAGACCAAAATTTATTTTTTCCCCTCACCTCTGGAGGGAATGCAGGACAAAAAGCGGAAGAACTCTCTGAACATTTTCATATCTCTCGTAAAGAGCAGGATGAATTTACCCTAATGAGTTTTCAAAAAGCCTGTCAAGCACAAAAAAAAGAAATATGGAAAGAGGAAATTGTACCTGTATTTCCTCCTCCTGATTTTGAGTTGCTGACCAAAGATCCTTATCTAGGGAATATACCAACTCTTCATTTTTTATCTGAACTAAAACCTTGTTTTAACGAAGATCACGGTACTGTAACGGAGGGTAATAGCAGTTTTCCAGCAGATGGAGCGGCCGCACTCCTGATGACGAATGAAGAAAAAGCAAAAACTTTAGGATATAAGCCACTCGTATATATTGATTCCTTTTCTCGTGTCAATGCGGATTTCAGGGAATATAATCAGGGCCTTTTATACGCCGTGGAGCAAGCTTTAAAACAAGCTCAGCTTCAAATAAAAAATATTGATTTATTTGAAATGGATGAATCTTTTTCTGTACAAGCCCTGGCCTGTCTTAAATCCTTTAGGGCTTCTAAATATATAGGTAACCCATCTGAGAAAAACTTTGCTTTAGAAGAACTGGATCCAAAAAAATGTAATGTGAACGGAGGAGCTTTAGCTATAGGTCACCCTTTAAGCGCCACCCCTATCCGTATGGTTTTAAGTTTAGCAAAAGAAATGAATAGGAGACAAGTGGAATGGGGTATGGTGATTTACGGTGCATGTCCAGGGCCATCTGAGGTATTAATATTAAAAAATATCTTAAATTAAATTTACCCCCCCCCCCAACATTTTTGGAGACAGGATGAATACAACAAAATAAGAATAGTGCAATACCTTAGCTCAAATAAACTAAAGAGAGATAAAATGACAGAAGACATACAACTAAAAATGGAAAAAACCTTGGCTGTTATTGAACTATATCAGCCAAACTCTCTTATTTTATCCCAAAACCAAAGAAATTATTTCCGATCTTGTATAGAAAAAATCATTCAGAGCAATTCCATTCATGTAGCTCTTCTTATATTTAAACCCAAAGGGTTTTATTTAGGTGAACCTTTAAAAAATTCTCCCTTTAAGAACGAGAGAACAGAATCTGAAAATTCTAAACACCATTATCAAATTGAACAAATGGAAAAAATACATGGCAGAGAAAAATGGGAAAAACTTCTGGATGAAGTACATGAGCTTTTTGATTTGATGGAAACTGCAAATGTATCCTGGGTGGCCGCCATCCAAGGAGCCTGTCTGGGGCACCTCCTTGAATTAGCACTAACTTGTGACTATCGTATAGCGGATTTTAAAACTGACGGATTTGGACTCCCTGACTTATCTTTGGAACTGATGCCTTGTTTCGGAGCTTGTATTCGTATGCCACGGCTTATCGGCCTCAGAAAAGCTTTGAAGATGATTCTAAATAGTCAAGTAATTTCCCCTCGCGAAGCTTATCGTATCGAATTAATCCATAAAGCTGTACACCCTTTAGATCTGGAAGAGCAAGCCAGGATTTTAGCAAAAAAGATTATCAAAGGACATATCCCTTCTAAACCACGGCAGCAGTATAAACCTCTCCAGTTCTTAGATAAATGCTTCGAAATTCCCATCAGCCGACAAATACTTTATTATATAACGAAAAAAAAATTGCTATCTGAAACAAAGGGATTTTATCCCGCCCCTTTAAAAGTTTTGGAAGTTATTAAAAACACCTATCCCGTTAAGAACCAGAAGATGGCGTTTAAGAAAGAAAGTGATGCTTTTTGTGACTTAATGGTGTCTTCCACAACCAGACATTTAATATCTTTGCATCTCACTAAGGATAGAATTATATCGAATCAGTATAAAAAAAATCAGAAGAAAATAGAGATTAAAAGCGAGTTCGGCTTTGACACAGTAGCGACCAAGGGTTGCTCTGTGGCAAAACGCATGTCTGAACCTTTTAACTCCTATTCTCTTCTGAAGAACTTACCTCTATCTCACACGACCTCAATTGAAAAATTAAAAAAAATAGCTGTGATAGGCGCAGGCACTATGGGAGAGGGGATCACCCATTGGCTGACTCATTACCCTGTTTCCGTTCTGCTAAAAGACATTCATTCTCCATCCCTTTCCAACGCTTTAAGAACAATCCACTCACAAAATATACCATCTGAAAAAATACGACCGCAAATGGACTACTCTGGGTTTCATAATGTGGACTTAGTTATAGAAACAGTGGTGGAAGATTTAGAAATTAAAAAGAAGGTGATTGCCGAAACAGCCTCTCATACTTCTGATAAATGTTTATTTGCTACAAATACTTCTTCATTCAAAGTAACTGATCTGGCAAAAGCGCATCCTGACCCAAACCGGTTTTTCGGTTTACACTTTTTTTATCCCGCCTACCAAACCCCCTTAGTGGAGATAGTACGAGGAGAGCACAGTAGCGACGATACTCTTATTTCAGCTGCACAGGGGATTAGGAAATTAGATAAAATTCCCTTTATTGTAAAAGATCGCCCAGGGTTTTTAGTGCAACGTTTGTTTTTACCTCTGATGATGGAAGCTTTCTGGTTTTTAAAGGAAGGGATCAGTATTCAACAAGTAGATCAAATTTATAGCACTTTTGGATTTTCCATGGGGCCTTTTCGTTTAATGGATGAACTGGGGGTGGATATTTGTTTAAAATTAATAAAGTCCATGCAGTGGCAGCAGGATAAAGATTTTCCGAAAGACATTTTCAAATTAAGACCTGTTTTTTTAGGAAGAAAAAATAAAAACGGATTTTACATTTATGATAAGAATGAAAAAGTGGAATCTGTTAATAACCTTATTTATAAAGATTTACAATTCAAACCTACTTCCCAAAATATCAATGTAGAGGAATGTCTGGAGAGGGGGATTTATCGTATGGTCAATGAGGCAGCTCAAGTTTTAGAAGAGCAAGTGGTGGCTACATCAGAGGAACTGGACTTAGCTTTGGTTTTGGGTATTGGTTTTCCTGCCTTCCGGGGAGGTTTGCTTAAATATGCTGATGAGGTCAGCTTAAAAACCATCGTCACCAAATTAACGCACTTATCTAAGGCAAAAGGGGAGCGATTTCGTCCTTCCAGGGTTCTTCTGACACAAATAGATAAAGGGAGCCTTTTTTATTCAGTAAAAAAATGATTGCCTAAGCAGAGAAGTTATAAGAGAATTTGTTATAGATAAGGTAATATCTTTCTTCAGGAGAGAACAGGGTTTAGGGTCTTATTTATGTCGTTTCGTTTTTTTATTCTTTTTTTGATAGTGTTTTGGTTTTTATCCTGTGGGGATACTGGTCAATATAGAGGAAGTGGTCCTGGTAATAGCCCTAACCCCTCTGACCAGCAACCTCCTTCCAGCTGTAAAGAATGGGGAGGGGTCACTTGTACCTCAGGTGGAAATCGAGACCCTCAATTTTTAAACTTTCTATCTAGTGGTTCTCTAACAACTCCTAAAAGTATAGGAGACATCAGCTGTAGTCCTTCTGATTCCGGAGGTATTATATTCAAACTCAGGGTCGCTTTAAATTCTCCTCTTCAGACAAAATCTGATCACCCTCATCAGATGCAGCCGGCTTCTTCGTCATTTGAAATACAAATTATGGACTCACATGTAGAGACACAAATAAATGGACCAGAACTAAAGCCTATTAGTGTTACATTCCAGGGAACAGGTGGTACTATCAATAACAACAAAGCAGATCTACAGTTTAGATATAATAGTAACAACGGCTGGAAAGAAATTAGAATGGAAGGCACTGTGGAAGGTAATTTATTTAAAGGTAAAATTCTTTTTGAAAACGAGAAATTTTGTAGTTCACAACATTCCTCAGGGCAATGTGTACATACAACACCAGGGCGTTCAGGGGTTTTAGGTAACTTTACAAGTCCTATATGCCCTGGTACTTTTACCTCAAATTAAATATTTAATAAAATTGTGTCCTCTTAGTGCATATTAAGAACTAATAAAATAATCTATTTTTTCGGGAACATAGAGGGTAGAGGGTATATAAACATTATTAAATATTTAGAGGTTTTTATGTTTTCAAACATAACAGTTGTGGGGGCAGGGCAAATGGGAGCAGGTATTGCCCAGGTTATAGCCCAAAAAGACATATCTGTCTGGCTTATAGATATAAAGGAATCCTCCCTAGAAAAAGCGCGAAACACAATCCAAAAAAGTTTAGATAAACTACATAAGAAAAACATTCTGACCCTGACTCCCGATCAAGTTTCGCAAAAGATACAGTATGGTTCCCACTTTAATACTATGGAAAAAAGCAAAATGGTGATTGAAGCTGTGCCAGAAAATCTGGAGCTTAAACTTAAAGTGTTTAAGCAAATTTCTGATAAAGTAACTACGGATACTATAATTGCCAGTAACACTTCCTCTATTTCTATAAACCAACTGGCTGAGGTGGTGTCTCATCCAGAGAGAGTAGCGGGGCTACATTTTATGAACCCTGTACCTTTAATGAAATTAGTAGAGATTATTCGTACAGAGAAAACCACGGAATCTGTTTTTAATACATTATGCCAGTTCACCGTTTTTCTGGATAAGGTGGCTGTTTCCTCTAAAGATAAGGCCGGTTTTATCGTAAATCGTATATTGATGCCCATGATTAACTCGGCGGTGTTTGCTCTTATGGAATCCCTGGCCTCGGCAGAAGATATTGATAAGGCCATGCAGCTGGGTTGTCATCATAAAATGGGTCCTTTAGCTTTAGCGGACTTAATTGGCTTAGATATTTGTCTTTCCATCATGCTGGTTTTGCAAGGAGCATTTGGAGACAAATATGCTCCTTGTCCTTTATTAAAACAATATGTGGAAGAAGGCCGTTTAGGTAAAAAAAGTGGTCGAGGTTTTTATACTTATTGACATAAAATACTTTTACTTACAGTTATCCGGTTTTCGTTAAACAGTTATTTCTTTTTGTTTTTTCTAAAGATATACCCACCGAGTCGTTTAAACCCACAACTTTCACATAGTGAATAGCTTATAATCAAACAAAATATTCATTAAGCAGATTTTTTATTGGCTATTTGATGTATATGCTCAAAAATATATTCTTCTGGCTTTAAGGAGCTTTCTTCTTGATGTCTAAACTCTCTCACAATACGATTAAGGGATTCTCTATGTATAAAGCCTTTATTACATAATTCAGAAAAATCGTCTTTACTTATTCCTGTAACAGCTTTAAAAAACTCTGAGTCTTTTGTTTCAATAACATGGTCAATTTTATACTCCCTAAATTTTGTCATATAAACAAAATCTGCCATACAGATAGCTAATCTCTTAATTTGTGTTACATACCATTTCTTTTTAATTTTCTTTTCTTTGTCCTGTTCTTTCTCCACGAAATTTTCATTATCTTTTTCTATTTTTTCATCGCTCACATCTAATTTATCTTTCTCTAATTTTTTTCTTTTTGCTTCATCTCCTATGCGAATAAAATCCTCAAGACTGCCCGCTTGTTGACTTCTATAGCCTTTTACATTTTTTAATGCTTCAAAAAGATGAGGATACCTCTCTAATAGAGCCAATGAGGTAAAAGAAACCAAAGCATCACTAGTAATCCTTCTGGCTAAAGCTAATTTAGAACCTTCACTGGAAACAGCTTCAAATATTTGGCGAGAAGTCACAGGATCACTTCTTAAGCTTCCTTCATAAAATTGTTTTATGTTTAAAGTTTCACAAAGTTCGTCAATTACTTTTTTTAAGTTATCCCTACAAATTTGGAGTTGATGACTATCTTGTTGATCCAATTGATCAGTCAAAGCATCTGCATAGTCGTAAGTCGTTCTTAAGCAACGAGAAATAGCAAAATCAAAAACATATCCAACTGGCTTTAATATTCTATTTTGTTGTTCATCAAACCAAGCTGATTGAATCCGAAAAATAGCCTGAAAGTAACTTTCTGCCGATTGAATATCATTTAATATCAAAATAGAGTCCCATTGTTTAATAGTAACCCCTGTTAAAAATTTTCTACAAGTAAGTGTTATTGTTCCCATCTTGTTAATTTTATCAGAATTAACTCTTTCAATTTTATCTATTATGTCCTTCTTGTTTCTTACAAAAATCTCATCAGATAAATCATCATTAGACCAATCATCACCTCCCTTTCCTCCGGCCGCATTGATAATTTCATATTGAGAAAAAATAGGATGACGTTTTAATTTTTTTATAAGATGTCTAATAGATTGAACCCTATTTAACCACCAAACACTATGTCTTTTCTTTGGGAGACCTAATTGCTCTCCCAGTTTTCCATAAACACTCAAAGCAGTAGCTCCATGCTCTCTTTTTGAAAGACTTTCTAAAAAATGATCTACAGCATCATCGTGAATAAAACCCGAACTACTTGACTTAAACAACTTATTTAAAGAAAAATCTCTGTCATCTGTCATAAATTTTTCTCTTTGAGTTTTTATATCTTTATCTGTGATTTCTATAGTAGAGAGATTCATGTCCGGCATTTGTCTATAAATAAAAAGTTGATTTTTTTCTAAATCATTTTGAATTTCCTGCTTCTTATTTTTCTGTTCATCAAGATAACTATAAGTAAACACTTGTTCAGGACAAAAATCTACTGCTCCAATTAACCGAAAAGGAGTGCCGGAAAGATCAAGACGATATGTTGGACTGAGATACTTTAAAATATTTTTAACTCTATCTGTTCTTCCTCCAAAATGAACTTCATCAAAAATAAGTAAATCCCATTTTGTTTCTAAAACCTTTTTAAGGCGATTTTTTATATTTCCCTGTTCATCAATATCCAAATCCTGTAAAGACACACATAAAACTAAAGAGCCTGAATGCTCTGGAAACTTACCTGTATCATCAAGAAAAGGCTCATTTTTACTTTCTCCTTTCTTGGCTCTTACTCCTATCCAATTTTCAAAATCCACATGATTATTTACAGCATTCATCCACTCTCCAATAACTCTTGGTTTATAAGTAACAATAATTGTTTTTTTTGCTCCAATAGCTTTTGCAACATGAATACCAGTAAAACATTTACCAAATCTCATTTTGGCATTTAACAAAAACCTGTTTTTATGAGAGGCTGAATCTATTGTCTCATCAGAATATTCTTTGTTAAACCATTTGACAGCTCTATCAACGGCTTCTTTTTGTTCTTTTCTCAAAGAAAAACTATCTGTCCGCTCAACTCCATAAACTATTTGATTATAAGCAATTTTTACATCTTCCAATTTAGCATAAAACCATTCCGTTCCTGCTCCGTCTTCCTTATGTTCGACACCATTATTTATCAATTGTTGATGAATATGTTTATCTGTTCTTCCTTCTGGTAAATCTGCAAACCAAAGAATATCAGGTTGCTCAGGATTACTGGCATTAAATTGCTCTTTAATACGATCTTTATGTCGTCCCCTAAAACAATGTCCTACTTTCAGCAGACCTTTTTCCTTCCAGGTAGATGTGGTATAAACATAGAGTTCCAGTTTTTCAGGCATATTGATTACCTCTCCTTAATCTAAATCACTTAATTTAACCCAATTGTTTTCAGAATCTTTGATAAACCAAAAATGCCAACCATTAACAGCTGTGTTTGGTGAATGTTTATGCACAATTGCGTTTGCTGCTGGAGAAGGAGTATTGTATAATTTTTTTTTGTATTTAATTTTACCTGACTTAAGTAGAGTAGCTCTATATGTTTTACCTTTATAAATTTTCCTCAAGGGTGTCCTTTTTTCAAAATAATTTTTCAGATTAGGTCTATTGTTATTTTTTTTCTTTGAATCAACTCTTTTTTTCCTTCCTAGTCCTAATTCTCTTAATTCTTCTTGATGACTTTCTTTTATAGCTTTTCTTAAAATATCTTTAAGCTTTTTTTCTTTCCCTAATCTGGGATTTACTTTATTCCCTTTAGGTTGTGCTATAGAAATAATGACAGCTTCTATATCATTTACATATTGGACTTTTTTAGTAAAATAAACTGAAAAATGAGTCCAAAGTGCAGAATGACGATCCTTTAAGTGATGATTAACTCTTTTTGCCAAATCAGAGGCACGGCCTACATAATATAACTCTTTTTCATCATAAAGAGCATACACTCCTGGTTTATTTCCAATATATTGGATCACTTTTTTCTTATATCTTTCAAATATTTTTTTTGAGATACCTTCTAGTTTTTGAGTAAGTATCATTGAACGATTTGAACTTTTTTTCATAAAGGATCTCCTGTTGAAAATGATAAAAAAATCTTCCCATATTAAAAAAAATGGCTCAAGCTGTCCATCTCTCTACTTGTTCTATAATGTATTTTTGCTCCTCTGAATTGATATTAAAATGTTTAAAAAGTTCCTCATCTGTCCATGATTTTTTAGTACTCATTAAAGGAACCCAATTAAAAGTTTCAGCTTTTGTATGTTGTGTTGGTTTCCTAAGTCCTAAAAGAAATCTTGCAAAATTTGTTTGTAAGAAAGATAAAAAATTCTTAGCTTCTTTTCTAGTTGTAAAACTACCTGCTATACTATAAGTTTCTGTCGATATCTGCCCTTTATTCAAAATAAAAAAATGCCCTGGTCTTAAAAGAACTTTATCTCTATGTCCCTTACCTCCACCGGATGCTTCTGGAAATGCTACTTGATATTCATTTATCCTATTTCTATTTTTTGTAATATCTCTTCTATCTGCATATAGAACCCTATTTCCCGATGAATAACATGGAATTGCATATTGATTATCACTTTTCAAAGCAGTATTTTTCCTGAAATAAAAAGTTCTTAATCCAAAAGGCTTACTGGACCAAACTATTTCAGAAACAAATGTATCACTTTTCTGTAGAATTTTATCAATTATCGAATATGCTTCAACATGAGGAACAATAATATCCCAATCGGAAATATCTTTTGTTACTACCTTCTCTCTATTTTTAATTGTAGTTTTTCCACTATGCATTTTATCCCAATATAAAAAACATACTCCTCCCCTAATATCCACAGTAGGAAAAATATGAGAAGAATTTTCAAAGTAAGTTATCTTTTTAATTTGTTTGTTTTGGATCATATGATTACGGAAATTATCCAACCATTTTCCTCCTGAAAACCAACGAGCAGGTATAACCAAAGAAAATTTGTCAATTTTTTTCGAGGAAATCAAACCTTCAATAAGAATATTATAAATAGGCTTGGCACTTTTTCCAAAACCCCCATCTTCTTCCTGGTAAGGAGGATTTCCCACAGCAATAATTTTTTTATTTTCAGTTTTTTCTTTGATATATTCCAACATGACTTTTAACTCCTTGTTAAATTTTTCTTCATTGAGTCGCCCGTCAATTTCTGACAGATAAGCACCATTTTTAATATTTCCAGTAAAATTTTTATCATGAGATTTTTCATTTCCATAAAAAGTCCTGAGACTGAGATTGTAATGTCTTTCATCAGGAGCCAAAGCAAAATATCTATTACTCTGATACATCTCTTTATAAACTGTATCTAAAAGTACGAGTTTATCTTTGGATTTATAAAGTGTTGTAACAAGAGCTGCAGACAGTAAAATTTCTCCAGCTTTACAAAAGGGATCGAAAAATACATAATCCTCATTGATAAAAACCTTTTCTTCTAAACACTTTACCAATTCTACAGCTTTATCCATTTTCATTACGGGCTGATCACGTCCTTTGACACTACCTAAAATATCCACAACATGAGTATTCACATTAGCAAGTTTCAACTGGACAGACATAAAATCTCCTAATATCGTTTTTATACGGCTATCGACAATTCAATGTTAAAATCATCTAGTACGGAAAAGTTTTTTATAGTCCCTTGTTTTCTCTTGTCTATTAAAGAATTGATAAGTGCAAAACTCCTCGTATATTCAATTGGGATAACATTTTCTTTTCTACGACTTTTAAAGTACTGACACCAACTCATTTCAAAATTTAATGGGCGATGTTTGTTTTTCTTAAACCATTTTTTACTGATAGCCGTTTTGCTCGCTGCTTCTTTGGCCTTAAAAGTGTCCATTTCTAAGCAAGAAAGAGCCTCGTTTTCATGTATCTGCCACTCAATACAACATAAGATGTGAGTCAAAAAATCTCTGTTGTTTTTAATAAAAGATTCTGAAGAAAGAATATTTTTTTTATATTCCCATAGAAAATTAAAAACAAGAGATCTTATTCTATTTCGACAAAATTCTATATTTTTAGAATCAATGTCTATAGCCCAAAGATTATTTAAAGTGTTTGCAACAGCGTAGAAATGAGGATTGTTGTCCTTTTGTCTTTTTGCTCTTCTTAAAAAAGCATTTAACCGTCTTTCAACAATAGCTTCAACAAAATTTCCATGCCCACAAGTTTGTTCGAAAAAAACAACATTGGTATCTGTCCAAATAGATTTATCCAACATATCTAACATTTGATTTACATATTTTTCAGGCGTAAAAACTTCCCCAAAGTCTCGGATTCTCTTTTTACTCCGATGATGAACAAGATGTAAAATATTCTTAGCCAGTTTCATGATACATCCCAGTATTCTATAGTTCTAATGATATGATCAGGGTCACATTCTCCACGTTGTAACTCTACGATGAAGCGTTTACCCGACTCAGAATCTGTAAAGAGCAAATCTAACCTTCCGCCTGTAGATTGTCTTTTCTCTGTAGCTCTTAATTCTAAATTCTCCCCTAATCCTAAAATTTCAGGTGTTTCTGCAATTTTTTCTTGAAGCCATTTTTTATTTAATTCAGGGTGATCTTTTAGTAATATTTTTTTGCTTTTTATATAGTTCATCAGATTTTGTCTCCACTTTTCTAATTTCTCATATATGTACCCATACATCGGACATTAATTTGCAAAACTTGAAAATAATGCCGTTTTGACTACTTTAGTCTGAAGTTTCGTTATAATTATGTCCAGCATTGTAACTTTCACTTGAGTCTAGTAAAACTTTGTTCGATAAAGTAAATATACCACCAGTTATGGCCTTCGGGTCGGCTGGCCCCGGGAGCCTGAGCGACCGGGTTTTTTTATTTTACCCTATCCTAATTCATATGAAAGTTATAGCTTTTATAGATGGTTTTAATCTTTACCATTCTTTAGCTGCAAATCCAGAAACAAAAAAATATCGATGGCTTGATCTAAAAAAATTATGTCACTTATTTGTTAAACAGTCTGAAACTTTGACAGATATTTATTATTTCACGGCTTTAGTTAAATGGGATGAAGGAAAAGCTACAAGACATAAAGAATATATAAAAGCTTTAGAAACAACTAATATTCAAGTAGTACACGGAAATTTTAAGTATGTTACAAGAAAATGTAGAGAATGCCATATAAGATATCAAACTTTTGAAGAGAAAGAAACAGATGTTAATATAGCATTACACTTATTAAAATTGGCTTTTCAAAATGAATTTGACAAATTCTTTCTTTTAACAGGAGATTCTGATTTAATTCCTGCGCTAAAGATGATAAGAGAGCATTTTCCAAATAAAAAATCCCATATAATTATACCTATAAATGGACGCGCTTGGAGTTTAAAGAAAATAGCAGACAGTAGTTCAAAGATAAAAACAAAACATCTAAAGAGTAGTTTATTTCCTAATACCATTCATTTACAAAATGGAACTATTTCCAAACCTGACAAATGGTAAAAGTTTTTTTTAGTAAAATTTTACTTGTGGAACAGTAAAAGAGAATTTTCAGTAATACTATTGAACTATTTACCAGTGCGCTGTGATTTTGCTGTGATGGTTCGGCATAGAGCGGGAAACTGTGGGAAAAGCCGGGAAGAAAGCAGAGCTGGTTATTGTTAATTTTACTGGGTGATTCCCGTTTTATTCTGTTTTAGAGGACTACCTTTAGCACACCCTCTCCCTCCGCCACATTCATTTTGAACCATCCTAAGAAGATTTTTTGTTTGCTATTTGATGTATATGCTCAAAAATATATTCTTCTGGTTTTAAGGAGCTTTCCTCCTGATGCCGAAACTCTCTAACAATACCCTTAAGGGAAGGGATGATCTCTAAAAAATGGATCTAGCTCCCGTGTTAGATGAGAATTAATGCCATCAGTATAAAATAGATGCAACATGGTTAACTAACAAAACAACATGATAGAAATAGAAAGACATGTGTATAAAATAGATGAAATAGGGTTAACTGACAAAACCTTTGGGGCAGGGTTTTCCAAGAAGAATGGACCAGCCTCCTCTTTCTTTAAAATCAGGGTAAAAGGTGGGTGGCCAAGGAGGGGCACCAGGAATCTTTTTACGCCACTTCCTGTAGGTGTTAAAATTAATTTTTTTATCTTTAGGTGCTATGTTATTGTAATCAACAATGGCTTTTATTAACTGGTTCAATGAGAGATGTTTTGGTGGTGTTCCAAGAAGGCCGGGCCAGCTTCCTCTTTCTTTAAAATCAGGATAATATGTCCATGGACCAGCAGGGGCACCAGGAATCTCCCTGTACAAGATAGGGTAGGATCGGGAGTTGATAGGTTCTTGTGGATTGTTTTGATTATATTTTATAATTGCTTGATGTAACTCTTCCCAAGTTAACCACCTGTATTCTGTCCCTGACCAAAAAGTTTTATTGTGATGTTGAACTGGTTCTTTAAAAAAGGTATCGGCACTAAAGCTTTGAAAAGAAATGAAACTGATATAGAAACATAAAACTTGATACAAGAGTTTGTGCACAAACATATAGTCCTCCTCTGTTCGTAGGAAGCACTTGCATTTTGTACCAATCCGGTTTTTTTGTCTCCTGAAGAAAGATAAACTCTGAAGGGTATATTTTTATACCGATTTGGTATAAATAAATTTGAGAGCCTCCTTTTGAGGTGGATTATTAAACAAGTTGAAGTATTTTGCAATATTATTTAAAACTGTGAAAATTTTACATGATTACATAATTAATGATTGTTATTTTGACAGGAAAATTGACGATTTTTAAGTCTCTTTTTACTTAGGTTGTAATATTCCTTATTACATTCAAAACCTATAAATTTTCTTTTAAGAATGGAGGAAGATATAGCTGTTGATCCACTTCCAAAAAAAGGATCACAAATTAAATCTTTTTTATTAGAATGTATTTCTATTATCCTATTCATAATTTGTATTGGCTTTTGAGTAGGATGTTTGACTTTTTCAGGAGACCAGGGAACTAAAGGTGATATATCTGTCCATACATTGGATAAAGCTCTATAATCACATCCATTTTTCTTTCCCATACCGCCCGTTTTTTTCTTTATAGTTGAGGGTATTTTATTATATGTGTAGTTATCTTCATTCATCACATACCATAAAATATCTTCTCTAGTAGAAACAAAATTTGTTTTTGCCCCTCTCCCCTTTACTCGATCGTATATAATCCAATTTTTTATTGTGAAATGCTGATCCAAAATTTCTTTTGTCTTAGATACATTAGACCAACCTTGAAAAAGGATGAGGCTCCCTGTGGGTTTTAAAATTCTTTTAAACTCCTTAGATAAGAAATGCCAATTTAATTGATTAGGTTTATCCCAATAATTACCTTCAAAGTTTATTTCATAAGGGGGGTCCGTTGCTATTAAGTCTATAGATTCATTTGTAATATGATGAATTAAATTATTAGTATCTCCATAAATGAGTTTTATATCTTTATCTTTTTTTAAAGACTTTTCATTAAAATCTATGTTCAGAGTGTGTTGTAACATGATTCAGATTATTCTTATTTTTTAGCTAGGGACAACAAAAGACCACTGCGTTATATGAGCAGCTCTTTTTTAATTATGATAATCAGCATAAAGGTCTAGGTGTTTTTTAGGCAGCAAACATATATAATCGGTTCTGAAAAAGTTCCAACAAACTGTCATGCCCGCGGAAGCGGGCATCTAGCCCTGTTTACCTTTCTGGATTCCCGTTTTCACGGGAATGACATTAAGAAAACTTTTTCAGAACCGACTATATAGTTTTTTATTTTATTCGTTTATTTTCTCTTAAATTGAGAGTGAAGTAATCTTCTTCTTTTTTAGATTGAAAAGAAACAGTGAAATCCTGATTTGTATTATCTTGAATAAAGCGCACTTGGCTTAATATCCATTTTTTTGGCCATTGAACAGAAACATGGCTAAAAAACAAGGTAGCCCCTTCACTTTTAAATAACTCCGTATGCGGAGAGGAACTAAGTATTCTTTTTTTTGGTATGACAAAAGGACCTATATGAAGAGGATTATGAGAGTCAAACTTGCAATCTGCTTTCATCACTAATTTAGGAACATGGCCATGAGAGGATATTCCTGGAGATATAAAAACCATATCTAGTGTTTGATATTCCTGACAAGCTAGAATAGATCTGCCTCCTTTTGTTTTTACCAAAAAATGTCCCAGATAGAACTGGATAACCTCTTTCGTATTTTCTATTCGGGAAGAGTTTGTTAAAGCTTTTTGACCTTCCTGTTTTAATTGTCCTCCTTTCAGGAGAGAGCGGGAAATATCCATTTGTTTTCCTATACTGGCGATATTTCTGGTATTGATATTTGAAGAGGTCGTGTCCAAATAAATAAACACTTCTCCATTCCATGATTTTTCCGAAATGGAATAACCAGCAACAAACAATAGTAGCAGAGAAGCAGAACCAATATATATTTTCCAATTCCAAAATTTTTTTCGCAATGTCATTTTATTCTCTCCTGAAGAAAGCCAAAGGGCCTTTTTGTTTGGCGCACTTAAGTAAAATCTATTACAAACTTACCCGTGTTATAGAGAGTTTATCGGACATATTGCCTGGCTAGTTCAACAAAAGTTCTGACCATCACTCCAGAAGCGGATTTAGGTCGGCAGTAAGGGAGGCGATTAGATACATTATAAGCTGTTCCGGCGATGTCTAAATGCGCCCAGGGAATGTTTTTATCCACAAAATGTTCCAAAAAAGCCGCCGCCGTGGAGCTACCAGCCCCTGGAGTAGAGGAAATATTGGCCACATCTGCGACCTTACTTTTAATATCCTTCACATGAAAATGATCTAATGGGAGGGGCCATATTTTTTCTTCTGAACAAGCCGCCGCTGATCTAATTTGCTTTTCCAAACTTTGATTCCTAGTAAAAAGTCCTGTATAAACATTACCTAAAGCTACTACTACCGCTCCGGTTAAAGTCGCCGCATCTACGATAAACTCCGGTTTTTTCTCACTTACATAAGAGAGTAAATCCGCTAATACCAAACGTCCTTCTGCATCTGTATTTAGCACTTCCATTGTTTTTCCGTTACGGGCCGTGAGCACATCCCCTGGTTTGATAGCAGAGGCCCCTGGCATATTTTCTGTAGCTCCCATTATGCCGATCACATTCACTTTTAATTTTAAACGAGCTATAGCTAAAAGAGCACCAATCACAGCTACAGAACCACACATGTCAAATTTCATTTCATCCATATTTTTAGAGGGCTTGATACTAATACCACCCGAGTCAAAAGTAAGCCCTTTTCCTACAAAGCATAAAGGTCGGGGAGATTTATTTTGGTTATGGCCTTTATATTCTATAATAATCACACGAGGGTCCTGGCTGCTGCCTAGAGAGACCCCCAGTACACCGCCCATTTTTTCTTTCTTTATTCGTTCCTTGTTCCATACATTTACTTGTGTACCTTTAATGTCGCGAAATTTCTTTTGTACTTCCTGGGCTAATACAGAAGGGGTCATCAAGTTAGCAGGATGATCCGCCAACCATCGGGCGAAGTTAGTGCTTTCTGCTAAAATTTGTCCTGTTTCTAAAATGGTCTTTATTTCTGAAGTTGGTTTAATTCCAGTAAGAACAATTTTCTTAACAGACTTTTTGTCTGCTTTTATTGCTTTTAAATCTTCAAAATTATAGCAGGATAGAGTTAAGCCTTCTCTAATAGCTTGAACTAAAGCGGAAGTATTTTTTAGAAGAGACACACATAAAGATAAATCTATTTCTGCTGAGGATAGAGAATGTTGTTCCAGTTGTTTGTAGGCAGCGGCGGCAGCTTGACGAAAGTTTTCGGGACTCATCTCTTTTGGCTCACCTAAGCCCACTAACAATAAATGCTCGTAATTACTCAAACGGACACAGGGTAAGAATAAGGTTTCATTTTGTTCCGCTTTAAATAGTTTTTCCCGCATCACACGATCACTTAAACGGGATATAGGAGAAGACAGCTTTTTTTCAAGACCTTTTTTAGATACCATAACAATTAAACAGGACCCCTTTTCAGAGGTCGCTGAACAGGATACTCTCATTATTTTCTCCTTTTTATTTAACTTGTTGTTCATAGCAGTAACCGGACTGTTTAAATAGGGTCTTTAGTAAAGACAGATTCCTATTTTACATGTAAAGACAAAAACTCTAACACATTTTTTATTAATCAACAAAAAAAACTATATTTAGATCATAATAAGATGAGTCTTTAACATTGCAAAATAAGAGATATTGATACAAAATTTAAGTCACTCTTATAAATGTCCGACAGGCTTTTAAGATGTTAAAATTGAAAACATTTTGAGAACTCGACTCTAGTCTTGCTAAAAGGAGAACACCTTGGCACTTATTCCTGTTGTTATTGAACAAACGCCCCGGGGGGAGAGAAGTTATGATATTTACTCTCGCCTTCTGAAAGATCGTATTATTATGCTGGGGATGCCTATTACAAATGAGGTTGTCAATAGCATTATTGCCCAGATTTTTTTTCTGGAAATGGAAAACCCGGAAAAAGATATCCATCTCTATATTAATTCCCCTGGAGGCAGTGTTACCGCCGGGGTAGCATTATACGATATTATGCAATTTATTAAATGCGATGTGAGGACTTATTGTATTGGTTTAGCGGCCAGTATGGGGTCTCTTTTATTGGCTTCAGGAACAGCCGGTAAAAGATATATATTGCCTCATGCCCGTGTTATGATACATCAACCTCATGTGGCTGGATCAGGTATTTCTGGTCAAGTGAGTGATATCGAGATTCAGGCGAAGGAAATGGCTCATACAAAGAGAAAAATGGCGGAAATTTACTCTAAACACACAAAAAAAGATGTTAAAAAGCTAATATCTGCTATGGATCGGGATTATTATATGAGTGCGAAAGAAGCACTGGACTTTAATTTAATTGACCACATAGTATCTTCCAGGAAGAAAGTAAAGTTATGAGCATTAAAAAACAATATAACTGTAGTTTCTGTCAAAAGAACCAAAAAAGTGTAAAAAAGCTTATTGCCGGCCCCGGGGGGGTGTATATTTGTTCTGATTGCATTGAGCTTTGCAACGATCTTATTTTAGATGAAGAAGTTAAGGTTAAAAAAGCCATTGATCCTCCTACCCCTGTTGAAATTCACAAGCATTTGAATGAGTATGTAATTGGACAGCATGCAGCTAAAAAGGCTCTTTCTGTAGCTGTTTACAATCATTATAGAAGGATCAGCTCTTCTTCCGGTCATAAGTTTACCAGGAAAAAAGATGATGATGATGTGGAAATCAATAAAAGCAATATTCTTTTAATTGGTCCTACCGGTTCTGGAAAAACTCTTTTAGCTCAGACTATTGCTCGTCGTCTGGATGTGCCTTTTGCTATATCTGATGCAACAGCTTTGACCGAAGCGGGTTATGTGGGAGAGGATGTGGAAAATGTGATCCTTAATTTGCTTCAGGTTGCGGATTATGATGTGGAAAAAACACAAAGAGGTATTATTTACATTGATGAAATTGACAAAATTACACGTAAATCCGAAAATCCTTCTATTACAAGAGATGTGAGTGGAGAGGGTGTTCAACAGGCTTTATTAAAAATTTTAGAGGGCACAAAAGCTAACCTTCCTCCTAAAGGCGGGCGCAAACATCCTCAACAGGATTTTATTCAAGTAGATACCTCTAATATATTGTTTATTGTAGGAGGGGCCTTTGTAGGGTTGGAAAGCATTATTGAAAACAGGATCTCCAATAAAGCTATGGGTATTGCCGCTGATATTAAAACAGATGAGGAAAAATTAAAATCAAAGCAAAATTTGCTTAATCAGGTAGAACCTAATGATTTATCCAGATACGGTTTAATACCGGAGTTTATTGGCCGACTCCCGATTATTGCCATATTGGATGCTTTGGATGAAGAAGCTCTGGTTGATATACTGCAAAAGCCGAAAAATGCTTTGGTTAGGCAATATAAAAAGTTAATGAAATACGAAAATGTGGACTTGATTTTTGAACCACAAGCTTTACAAGCCATTGCTCATTTAGCTATCAAAAAGAAAACGGGAGCTAGAGGGCTTAGAGGTGTTATTGAAGATGCTATTTTAGATATTATGTATGAAGTGCCTTCTAATCCGTCCATTCAAAAATGTATTATTACTGAGAATGTGATTCTCGGAAAAGAGCAACCTCATGTCGTATATAATAATAAGAGTAAAACCAAAAAACCGGTTGATGAAGTGAACACGGAGGAAAGCGCGTAAAAATGTCCATTTGATTCCCGTTTCTGCGAGAACAAGGTTTTTGGTTACCTCTTTTTGCTACTAAAAGGAAAAGAAAGGCTTTAAGGGTGCCATTTCCATGTCGGTTTGATATAAAGAGCAGGGGTTGTTTTAAGACGGGTATTTATAATAGAGAAGGGATGAAGTTTTTTAAATGGGTTTGAGAAGTAAATGAAACAAACAGATATACAGACCTTGCCGTTATTGTCTCTTAGGGATCTTGTGGTTTTTCCTTATATGATGATGCCTCTTTTTGTAGGGCGTGAGAAAAGTATTAATGCTCTTCAATATGCCATGAACAATAAAACAGATGTTGTTCTAGCTTCTCAGAAGGAGGCCAGAGATAACAATCCCACTCCTGATCGGATACATTCTGTTGGTACAGTAGGGGCTATTATTCAACATCTTAAGCTGCCGGATGGCACGGTGAAAGCTTTGGTGGAGGGTAAGCATCGTGTTCACATAAATAAATTTATTCAAGTGGATGATTTTTTTACTGTGGAGGTCCGACCGGTTGTGGAAAAGATAAAAGAGGAGACGGAAGCTAATGCGTTAAAACGAATGGTTCACTCTTCTTTTGAAAATTATGTCAAACTAAATAAACAAGTGCCTCCTGAAGTATTGGCCCGTATTTATACTATCAATCGTTTCAGTGAGTTAGCTGATAACATAGCCTCACAACTTAATTTAAAAATGGAAGACAAGCAATTTATTCTGGAAACTTTTGATCCAGGAGAAAGATTAAGGCTGGTCTTGACTCATATCACCCGGGAAATTGAAATTTTGAAGGTGGAAAAAAAGCTTAGGACCAGGGTAAAGGAGCAAATGGAACGCTCCCAAAAGGAATACTATTTAAATGAACAATTGCAGGCCATTCAAAAAGAGTTAGGGGAAAAAGATGACTTTCAAAAAGAGATTCAGGAACTGGAGGAAAAAGCACGTAAAATGAAATGGTCTAAGGAGGCAAAGGACAAAACCGCTCGTGAAATAAAAAAATTGAAAATGATGTCTCCTATGAGTGCCGAAGCGGCAGTGATAAGAAATTATATAGATTGGATGATTACTCTTCCTTGGCATAACTATGTAAAGGAAAAAAGGAATATTCATCTGGCAGAGCAAATATTAAATGAGGATCACTGGGGATTAGAGAAGGTAAAAGAGAGAATTTTGGAATATTTAGCTGTCAGAACCATAGCGGAAAACCCAAAAAGTCCCATTATTTGTTTTATTGGCCCACCAGGTGTGGGAAAGACCTCTTTAGCTCGTTCTATTGCAAGAGCTTTGGATCGTCCTTTTGTTCGTATTTCCCTTGGGGGAGTCCAGGATGAAGCGGAAATTCGGGGACATCGTAGAACTTATGTTGGTGCTTTACCAGGGAAGTTAATTCAATCCTTGCGTAAAGTAAAATATGGCAACCCTCTGTTCTTATTAGATGAGATAGATAAGATCAGCACTAGCTTTCGTGGGGATCCTTCTTCCGCTTTATTAGAAGTATTGGACCCTGAGCAAAATAACACTTTTCAGGACCACTACCTGGAGGTGGATTATGATTTATCTTCTGTATTGTTTATTACAACGGCTAATTCCATACATGGTATTCCACGGCCTTTAATGGACAGAATGGAAATGATTTATATTGAAGGTTATACGGAGAGGGAGAAGCTCAATATTGCGGATAAATATCTATTGCCAAAGCAGATGAAAAAGCATGGTCTTGAAAAGTATAAACTGACAGTAACTAAAGAGATTTTATGTGAAGTTATTCGGTATTATACAAGGGAGGCGGGTGTTAGGGAATTAGAAAGGCAGATTGCCAAAATTTGTCGGAAGCTTGTAAAAGAAATTGTGTTTTCTGCTACTAAAAATAAAGCTGAAGCTAATGATAAAATAGAATTAGTTAAAAAATATGTAGGCTATGCTATTTCCTCTGCCAAAGCTAAAAAATATTTAGGGGTACATAAGTTTAAGTATGGAAAAGTGGAAAAAAGAAGTGAAGTGGGGCTAACGAATGGTTTAGCTTGGACAGAGACAGGAGGGGATTTATTAGCTATTGAAGTTTCTGTGATTCCTGGTAAAGGGAAGTTCACTTTTACAGGGCAATTAGGTGATGTTATGAAGGAATCTTGTTCTGCGGCCCTCAGTTATGTACGCTCTCGTGGCCCTTTATTTGAATTACCTTCTGATTTTTTTGAGAAGCATGATTTTCATATTCATGTTCCGGAGGGGGCTGTTCCAAAAGATGGTCCATCGGCTGGAGTGGCTATTACTACTAGTTTGGTATCTGCTGTGATGCGCTTTCCGGTAAAGAAAACAGTGGCCATGACAGGGGAAATTACGCTGCGTGGTCGTGTGTTGGCGATTGGAGGTTTGAAAGAAAAAATTCTGGCGGCGCATAGAGAGGGTATAAAAACAGTGGTGATTCCAAGAGATAATGAAAAGGATTTAAAAGATAAAGAAAAAGGGATGCCTAAAGAAGTTTTAGATAAAATGGAGATTATTACTGTTGAGCATGTAGATCAAGTGTTAGTTAATGCTCTTGAGATTAAGTCCGCTCAAGATCTATTTAAAAGACGTGTTGAAAAAATTTCTGGTTTGAAAGCAAAATATACAGGTCATACACAATTACAAAAACATTAGATAGAAGAGGGAAGATCCTTTGTCTGTCTTCATATATGTTGCATCACCCAAACACAGGTAGGTAGAATAAAATGATCCTCTTTATCTATTTGTCTCAGGTGTACCAAAAAGGAATGGATTGTTTAGTGAGTATACTTAAGGTTTATTCCATCAGTAGGTTGTAAGTTTATAGGAGGTTAGCTCAGCTGGTAGAGCGCCACCCTTACAAGGTGGATGTCGTCGGTTCGATCCCGGCACCTCCTACCACTGAAAGCCATCAAAATGGCTTTCAGTTTTATCCACCTTTTATATTACTTGGGTTTTTTATTTCAAAATTTATCTCGCTGTGATTCTCGCTGTGATTTTTAAAATAACCTCCAAACTTCTGCTTTTCCAATCTACTTTCTGAACACTTAAGCACTTCCTGATTATCTTCTCTCTCACTTCCAAACAGGTTAAAAGCTTTTGTCGTCTTCTCTGCTGTCTCTCTATTTAAAAGAGCCACCACTTTGGCATACTTTTCCGTCATACGACTTGAAGTGTGACCAAGACTTGCCTGCACTGAAGATATATCTCTCGTAGCTATCAAAGCCATTGTGGCGTAAGAATGCCTTAAGATATGTGTTGACCTCCAAGGTAGCTTTAATGCCATAAAACCATGATTAAAAGCTGATTGAATAGCATTGTATTTTAAGAGCTTGCCCTCCATGTCTGTAAACAAAAATTCTCTATCTTGTCTCTCTTCTTTCATCTCTTCCAGTATAGACACTAACTCATCAGAGAGAAGAAGCAGACGAACAGATGCAGAGGTTTTTGTATCTTCTTCCAAAAAGGGTTTTTTCGTTTTGTGGTCCCACCTTATCTTTCTTATCACCTGGGCTGTTCCTTGTTTTAAATCCACAACAGACCACTTAAGTCCACAAGCTTCACCAACTCTTGCCCCTGTAAGCACCATGAAAGTTGCAAGCCTCCAATAAACAGGATTTTCCCTATGCTCCTTTAACCACTTTATCCAAAGCCTCAACTCCTCCGGCCTTGCATAATAATCAGGACGCTGGGGAGGTAAAGACTTGTAATAACAAAGCTGTTTATGCTTTTTTGTAATGGGGACATTAAAGTCCTCATCCACAAAATTGCGATACCAGTTCAAAATTGTTTGAAGCAACTCCAGCTCTCCAAGAAAAGTTTTTCTTCTTGGATTTTTCGCTGTAGGATGTTTCTTAAGCCAGTTAATCCAACTATGAACAAACTTGGCATTAAGATAATTCATTTTGACTTTACTTAAAGGCCCCTTTATAAAATACCTGAACCTTGCTTCATATCCTTGCTGTGAAGCTTTTTTTAACAAAGGAAAAGCTTCTTCCAAATACTGCTTAAAGCACTCGGAAAAAAAGACACTTTCTTTTTCCTGATAAAATTCTGAAGGATTTTTTAAAAGTTGTTCTTTTTGTCTGTCATGCCAAACACAAGCCTCTGTTTTGTTTTTAAAGGTCTTGCACTTTAAACGAAAACCTTTGATATAAACCTGTGCCTGATAACAAACTTTTTTCTGTCCATTCTTCTTTATATATCTTTTGATTATAGCCATGACTTAATCTCCTTTCGGTTAAGCCATGCTTTTAAACTCTTAGGACGAAACATAACTTTCTGGCCACACTTCACATAAGGAATTTTGCGAAGATAAACCCAGTTATGAATTGTCTTGGGAGCAATCCTCAGACCTTCCGCAACAGTTTCCACGCTGACCAAATTTTCAAAGAGCATTTCTTTCTTTGGACTATGCACATCTGGAGAAGTTTCTTTCAGAGTATCCTCTGTTTTCACTCCTTCCAAAGAAAGAGTTTTTAGTTTAAACTCTTCTTTTATTTTTGGCAACAGCTCCCTAATGGGTTGTTTTTCTCGGCTTTTTCTATCGGTTTGCCTGTCCTTCTCAACCAAAGCTTGCAGATTTTGTTTTTTGCCTTCTTCAAGTTTTTGCTTTGGCTTTTTATCTTTCTTACTGGAAAGATGTTTTTTCAATGATGAGTATTGCTGTTTTCCAGAAGATAAGATTTGAAATTCAAAGCTTAGTTGCTTTTCCATTCTCTTACCCTCCTTTAAGAATAGGGGATTATTGTTTATTTCTTTTCCTCCTATAAAACCTTCTTTAAAAGAGAAACCCTACTCTTATATTTTTTTTAGCCTCCACTCACTTGAAGTAAAGGGACTACGTTCGCCTACGGCGACAGCCTGACGGCTGCCCTTGACTTGCAAGTTCGTTTCGGCTGGTAAGCAACCAAAAAAATAAGACCTGTCCCTGACCTGTTTTACCGAATGAACAGCCGTCAAAACCTAAAATGGAATTTTTATTTTTTGTTTAATGAGATAAAAACTGACTTGTCGCTATCCTGAGTTTCACAAAACGGAAAGTAAAACTCACAGACAGAGATTGATACTGAATGAAAGACAAATCTCACTTACAATTTCCAAAAACTAAAAAACAAAATCTTAAAAAAACTTTCATCCTCTTATACTACAACAAACTCATTCTATATTTCTCGCCCCACCGTTTCCCGCTCTATCTTTTCTTATTTTTTATTTTCTTTTTTCTCTATTTCCCTAACCTAAACTACTAACAACATAAATATAACCTTCTCCGATTCGTAATCACTTCCTCGAAATCATCGATGAGGGGGAGTGATTACGAATCGGCCTCCTAAAAAAGCCTGTGTTGTTAGTAGTTTGAAACCAGTTTTAAAAACTTAGACTACATACCCGACTACACACCTTAAACTTACGAATTTCATTTTTAAATAGCCTTTACAAACTGAAAAAATAGCCCTTAAAAGCTATTTTTTCAGCAGACAACATTTAGAATTTTATCATCAAAAAATCTTATTTTATTGGATTAAATTCCCCTTTCCTCAAGCCCCCACAAAAGGGTAAGGAGCTCTGCGGAAGGGGAATTTTTTGATATTTTGTAAATTTTACATTTATCAACAGACTTTTCCACAAATTCCCAATTACTTATAAAAACAATCTAATGTTTCGTGTTAAAGCTATTCAAAAACCTGCTAAACCTATAGGTTAATTTATTCAACAAAAAGGAAAAACAATGACAAAGCATGAGTTGAATGAAATTTCTCAGGAAAGAAAATATATCAGTAGTCAATTACATATACTTGATCCAGATAATCCAATTGAAAATCAAAAAAGAGAATGGCTTTTGCAGAGACTTGATTTTCTTGAGC
>JAPPLY010000003.1 GCA_028819305.1 Bdellovibrionales bacterium | reverse complement strand
TAGATTATAACAAAAATGACAAGATTTCAGTCCGAAAAATAGGGGGTTGACCCGGTATGTCTCCATAAGTCTTTTTTCTGTTCATTCATATTGTTCCAGTTTTTAGCAGATTTACAGCTCTATCTGTAATAAAAGTATTTTGATGTTTTAGACTTTTTGTAAGATTCACGATATCCATCATTATAGGTTCCTCTTGTGGACTTAAGGTTTCCTTACCTAATCTTATTAAGGGAATATAAGAGGTATATTCTCTTTTTGTTATCGTAGAAGGTCCTGTAACAGCGTAATTTAAAAACAGGTAATTAAAAGGATTACCCCATTTATCTGCCTCTTGTTGATATTCTTTTAAAATAGAAGGAGGGATCCCCATCAGGGTTCCTGCTGGCATTTTAAGCACAGATGGGGTAAGGCTGACTTCTTCTCCTGAAGCTTTTCCCCATTCCTGCAAAAAAAACAGCCAGAAAAATAAAAAAAAGACTTACTTTAATTTTTTCCAAAACATACTTCCCTTGTTTGTTCTCCGCTCCTGCGAGGACAGGTTTTGCGTAAGCCTTTTTAAAAACAGAACCAATACTACCAGATAATTTTGCTATTAGATAATTTTTTTTTGAAATAATCTGAGTAGTAAATTTTTTACACTTATTAGAGAGTTTATAAATGTTTCTGCCTTTTTTATTTTGACTGGCATAACCACAAAATGGAAGAAATTTTATAAACAGTTATCTTGGGTCTAAAATACGATAGTTAGGATAATCTCCCAGGTAAATTAAATTGCTCAGGCTACGCTAAGTCTAAAATAACGATAGTTAGGATAATCTCAAAGGACTAAAATCCAAAGAAACTCATATAAAGTGGTCTTGAACTTAAAAAACGACAGTTAAGACAATGGTCTGGTTTATTGAAAAAATTTCTTAGTGATAAAGTTCAATATGGGATTTTTTTTAAGTTTTGATATAAACAGTAAATATTTCCATTAGGGCAAATTTAGAGAAACATAGTACAATAAAAAGTATGTTTTTACTGTTTGCTGTTACTTGTTATTCAACCATTTATGTCTTTTACAGGCTGTTGAATATGACTGGAAACTGGAAGTTACACCGATTGTTCCCGGGTTTTCGCAGGGCTGAAAGTCACCAAAGTGGCTTTCCATTTCCTCGGGACGGGAAAACAGGATCATTATAAATGATTTAGCTGCCCTGGAGGAAAGAAGCGAGAAGTTACGAAAAAGCTTGTCCTCGTGGAAACGGGGATCATACCCTATTTAGTATAGCTAAGGTCTTTGATACCGGCTTACATTTTTTAAAATAAAGTTAATTGTTAAAAAGGAAAGTGACGATAAAGATTTAAGATATGGGAAATATACTGACCTTGTTTGATTCCCGTTCCCCGCTTTTAAGAGGACAAGCTTCACGAGGGTAGGGTTTTGTGATTTTTGTAAGCTTATTTTGAGGGAGGGTGAACGGAGTTCGCAAACATGTCCCCGTGAAAACGAGGAACGAGGATTTCTGACCGGTTTAGTATAAAAAACCTATCACTATAAAAACATTAAAATAAGGTGAGTGTAATATGTGCAAAAAGAGAGTTATAACAAAGGTAAGAGAGTTTTTAAAAAGGGCAAATTTTATACTGATTCGGTATAAACAAATCTTATTTGTTTTTTTCTTTTCTTCTCCCCAGGGAAGAGGATTTCTAAAGCTTTCTTTTTTTTCTATATCGGTTCGGTATTTCAAAAAAGGGTGTTTGTCTATTTTTTGTTTTTTATTTTCTTTGTTTTTTTCTTTTTCCTCTCCCGCTTTTTTCTCTTCCCAGGTGCAGGCTAACTGTGCTTTACCTTTGTACTTACAGGCCCTTCAAGGTGGTAGGCATGCACAAGTTTCCAAAACAGCCCAGCTTAGGGCTAAGAAAACGCAGATTATTAAGCCGGAGCTAGAAAGAATCCAAAAAGAGATAGAAGAAAAACAGGAAGTCATAGACCAAGCTCTTGATGCCATAGCCAAAAGAATAGGAGATTATGATGAGGAGGACGAGGCCAGAGGCTATATTGCAGATCAAATTAAGGAGTATATAGAAAACGATTGGAAGAGAACAGATGCCAAAGAAACTTACTGTGGTGACGACGATTATGCTTATTACCCTGACTCTACTTCTCCTGTTTTTTTTAGTTTGACCTTTTTACAAAGCATAACAAAGAAATCATTTTACACATTAGTTCCCCTTGCTGAAGGAGAAAGTGCAGTAGGAGGGGACAGTGTAGCTGTTGATAGAGGAACAGCTAGTGATGATTGTGGTCCTAATGCGAATAAAGTTGGTAATAATGAGTGTATATGTCTTTATGGACCCAATACAAAACGCATATATAATTATAGTCAAGCTAGAAGAATATGTCTAACTGAAGCAGCAGCTAAGAAGAAAGCTGACGAAGCAGCAGCTAAGAAGAAAGCCGCTGAAGACGCAGCTAAGAAGAAAGCCGCTGAAGCAGCAGCTAAGAAGAAAGCCGCTGAAGACGCAGCAAAGAAGAAAGCCGCTG
>JAPPLY010000036.1 GCA_028819305.1 Bdellovibrionales bacterium | reverse complement strand
GGTAAGGTTTAGGTTTCAGGGGTAAAGAGAATATGAGGTCTGCTCTACTACCTTCGGGGAAGGAGTCTTGCTCTGCCTTAAGTTTTGTTAAGTTGTATGCTTTTAGTTCTTCTTTAGATAGGAACTGTTATTGTTATCTCTCTTGTACAGAAGCTATTTGATGCAGTTTTTTATACGCTTTTATGTTAAAATACCTTCAATTTCAGGAATAACAAGCTTCCAGGAATGATGACACAGAGCAACTGCACATCGCCTCTTTTTTGATAAAATAGACAAACAATCCCTACACAAGTAACATTTTATAATGTTATTGGATTCTTACCCTTTACACTAAATTGGATGATTCATCTGCCGACATAAAATTTGAAATTAGACTATAGAACAAACAAACTAGGAAATACGAAAATCAAGCAGCTGGAATGAAAATAATTTATACCCATAAAACAAAAATCTATACCGAATAAGAAACGGTCTTAATTAAAAATATGAAAAAAAAATTATTAGATGAGGTTTATTATCAAAAAAAATGGGAGAAAGAAAATACATACTCGTATAATCTCGCCATAGAAAAAAAGAACACTTTTGTTATTGACACACCCCCTCCCACTATTTCCGGAGCCTTGCATATTGGCCATGTTTTTAGCTACACACAAACAGATATCCTGGCGCGCTTTCAACGGATGCAAGGAAAAAATATATTCTACCCTATGGGTTGGGACAATAACGGCCTGCCTACAGAAAGAAGAGTACAAAATCTTTATAAAATCACTTGTGATCCCGCTATTCCCAATACAGATAAGGCTGTTTTTGAAGAATTATTGGTACGAAAAAAAAAACAGAAGTTATCCGGATTTTTACCTGTTTCCAGAAAAACTTTTGTAAATATTTGTTCCAAGCAAACTAAAGAAGATCAAAAATCTTACGAGAAGCTTTGGCGCAGCTTAAGTCTTTCTGTGGATTGGCATCAGACTTATGAAACCATTTCCCCTCACTCTCAGATGCTCGCTCAACAGTCTTTTCTGGACTTATATAAAAAAGGCTTTGTGGAAAATCGTCACATTCCTGTTTTTTGGGACACTCAGTTTAAAACAGCCGTGGCTCAAGCGGATATGGAAGATAGAAAAAGAAAAGGCTTTTACCATGATATAAAGTTTCAGATAGAAAATGGAAAAGAAAGTTTTGTTATCTCTACTACCCGTCCAGAATTGCTACCGGCTTGCGTAGCTATAGCAGCCCATCCCCAGGACGAACGATATAAAAAATTTTTTCATAAGCAAGCAGTGACTCCTGTATTTTCCTCTTCCGTACCTATTTTACCTTCCCCTCATGCTGATCCGGAAAAAGGGACCGGTATTTTAATGATATGCACTTTTGGAGATATGGAGGATGTTCATTTTTGGAAAAAACATAAACTAGCTCTTAAACAAGTTATCAGTCAGGATGGTTTTTTTAAGAGTCTTGTTTTTGAATCTCTCTTAGGAAATAAAATATCCGCATCTATTACGGATAAGGAGAAAGCTCATACCGGAAAAACAAATACATTTCTTAGTATTCAACCGGATCAAGCCAACAGGTATTATAAAGAACTAGCAGGCTTAAGGGTGCAACAAGCGCGAAAAAAAATAGTGGAGATTCTGGTAGAAACAAAACATTTAGTATCGGAACCTCAAGTCACAGAACAATTTGTGAAATTTTATGAAAAAGGGGATTACCCCCTAGAGCTTATTCCTGCTCGTCAATGGTACATACAAATTTTAAAATATAAAAAGGAGTTACTAGAACAGGGAAGAAAAATAAAATGGCACCCTCTTTTTATGCTCAAACGATATGAACAATGGGTGGAAGGTTTGAATCAAGATTGGTGTATTTCCCGACAAAGATTTTTCGGTGTGCCTTTTCCCGTATGGTATCCTCTGGATAAAAACAAAACTCCTGATTATAAAAATCCTATTTTACCTATAGAGACAAAGGAAAAAGACATATCCGTTATACTTGATAAACCGGTGGATCCCATATCTTCTGCACCATCGGATTGGAACTCTGAATTTAAACATTATACGGAAGAACAAAGAGAGAAAGCAGGAGGCTTTACGGCTGATATAGCCGTCATGGATACCTGGGCTACTTCTTCTTTAACACCTCAAATTAGCAGTCATTGGGGACAAGACAAAGAAAGACACAGAAAACTTTTTCCTGCTGATCTACGCCCTCAGGCACACGAAATTATACGCACATGGGCCTTCTATACTATTGTAAAATCCTTTTTTCATGAAAGTGATGTAAAAAAAAATATCCCTTGGAAACACATTGCCATTAGCGGATGGGTAATGAACCCGGACAAGTTAAAAATGAGTAAATCCAAGGGCGGAAACATCACCTCTCCTGAAGAACTGATAGAGGAATATTCGGCTGATGCCATTCGCTATTGGGCCGGAAAGGCGCGTTTAGGCATGGACACAGTCTATGATGAAAATATGTTTAAGACAGGAAAAAAGTTAGTCATTAAACTGAATAATGCGTTTAAATTTTTGCAAATTCAAATAAAAGGCATGAACTCTTTTTTTATGAAATATCAAAAAGAGGAAAGTATTACAGAAAATAATTCCTCTTTTCCTGGGGTTGAGAAATCTTTATCTCGTATTTCCACGGCCATAGATAAAGCATGGTTGATATATTTAAGAAACATACAACAGCAGGCCAGCTCCTACTTGGAACACTTTCATTATTCTCAAGCTTTGGATATTATTGAAAAAAGTTTTTGGCTTTTTTGCGATAACTATCTGGAATTAGTCAAAGGAAGAGCTTACCAGTTTACCCATTTTGAAAGTTTTGTACTTAAGGCAGGGGCAGAGGGAAAAGTGACTCCTGAAGAAATAAAAAAAGCTCAGTCTGCTGTTGGTACTTTAGATTTGAGTATATATATATTTGTTAAAATGCTAGCTCCTTATATGCCCTATATAACAGAACATATATGGTCTCAAAGATATGCAGTAAACCCAAAGGGTTTTAATGGGCGAACTGATACAAAACAACGACCAGGAGAAGAAAAAAACATTTCTGTGCACAGGTCATCATGGATATTACCATCCTCTTTTGTGTCGCATTTGGAGACAGAAAAAAATAAAAACCGCATTCTTTTTAATTCAGATAAGTTTCTTAATTTTTCTTTTAACTTGCTTGAAAAAATAAGAAGTTATAAAGCCTCTCAGAAAAAAAGCCTTTCCACTTCTGTAAAGGAATTAAAAATTAAGCTGAATAAAGAAGGTAAAGTATCATTTTACTCTTGTCAGGAAGATTTAGCAAAAGCTACTCATACAAAAAAAGAAAATATTTTTATAGAGGAAGTGAAAGAAAAAGGGACAACTTACCCCGAAATATCTATTATTTTGGAATCAGATTAAGCTATTAAGTAACAGATTATGTCCATAAACTTTGTTTATAGTTTTTCAACTTAAAAGAATAGACATCTTGTATAAAATAAGTATTACTATTGATAAAATTATTTTCTTATTTTTGAAAGCAGGAGATTCTCTATATGAAAGAACATATTGTACGGGTATATCCTTCAAAAAATAATCTAAAGAAAGAAAATCAGTTAGCCTGGAAGCTAGCGGAGTGTGCTCTGGACTCAGCTGCATCTATTTCAAACAAAGTTTGTGATATGGTCATCAATCGTATGATTGATAATGCGGCTGTGGCCATAGCCAGCTTGGAAAGAAAATCTGTTCAACATGCTAGAGATCAAGCTATGGTGCACCCTCATCCTCGTGGCGCTCTTATTTTTGGTTGCTCTAACAATCAAAAATTTTTTGCCAACTGGTGCGCCTGGGCAAATGGCACAGCCGTCCGAGAATTGGATTTCCACGATACTTTTTTAGCTGCGGATTATTCTCATCCGGCAGATAATATTCCTCCCGTGTTGGCTGCTGCTCAACAAAAATCCTGTAATGGTCAGCAGTTGCTAAAGGGAATCGTAGCCGCTTATGAAATCCACATAGCCTTGGTAAAAGCTATTTGTTTGCATAAGCATAAGATTGATCATATCGCTCACTTGTGTCCAGCACAGGTAGCGGGAACAGGGGCCTTGCTTTCTATGGATACAAACCAGCTTTACCAAGCTATTAACCAGGCGGTTCATATGAGTTTTAATACAAGGCAATCTCGCAAAGGAGCTATCTCCTCATGGAAAGCCTACGCTCCGGCTCATGCCGGAAAGCTAGCCTTAGAGGCTGTAGATCGTTGTTTAAGAGGGGAAAGGTCTCCCTCTCCTATTTATGAAGGAGAAGATTCCGTAATAGCTTGGATGCTAGATGGGCCTGAAGCCGAGTACAAAGTAATACTTCCTGAAAAGGGAGAAGAGAAGAAAGCCATCCTGGAGTCTTATACAAAAGAACATTCCGCCGAATATCAATCTCAAGCTTTAATTGATTTAGCCTTTGAAATGAGAAAACAAATATACCGAACCGGTATAGAATTTGCAAACTCCGAACTCCTCTCACCATTGGGAAGAAACTTACATAAACCGCAAAATTCAAACAAGATTAGTATAAAAAACCTGGAGTCTATAAAAGAAATTACTATTTATACTTCTCATCATACCCATTATGTTATTGGCACTGGTTCTGGAGACCCTGAAAAACAAGATCCCAAAGCCAATAGAGAAACTCTGGATCATAGTATTACCTATATTTTTGCCGTCGCTTTAGAAGATGGAAAATGGCATCATATTCATTCTTATACTCCAGAAAGGGCTGGTCGGCCTGAAACAATTCGGCTTTGGCATAAGATCAAAACCTGTGAAGATAAAGAATGGACAACACTTTACCATCACCCCGATCCATCAGAAAAAAGCTTTGGCGGACGAGTGGAAATTATTTTCAAAGATGGAACTCGCATAACCGGAGAGAAGAAAAGAGCCAATGCTCACCCTGTTGGGGATAAATCTTTTAAAAGAAAAGACTACATTGAGAAATTTATGGAGCTCAGCCGTTTTTCTCCTGTGGAAGAAAAAGAGAAAACACGCTTTCTTTCTCTTGTGCAAAAATTGCCGGAGTTATCCTCTGAAGAAGTAAGCCAGCTGAATGTGCAGGCCCGTATCCCTCTACAAAAGTCTTCTGTGGGACTTTTGGATTAATGAGCTTTTTTTACTAAAAAAAACCTTTAGGTTTAAAGAGCTTTGAGTGTTAAGCTTCGATAAAACCTTTGATACATTTATCTCTTTTTAAACCTAATGAAAAACTTCAGGAAAGAAACAGGGTTTAAAAGCGAGTTCGGCTTTGAGCACAGAGCGGCTAGCAGTCGCTCTGTGGCAAAACGCATGTCCGAGCCTTTTAAATCCTGATTCTTTCTTGAAGAAAAACATTATTTTAAAACCAATTGGCTTTGATTGTTAAACTTCGGTAAAACTTTTGATACATTTATCTCTTTTAAAATCCAATGGATTTTTACTACTTACAAGATAATTTTTTATTTTTTATTCTGAATTGGATCCATTGGCATATAGAAGAATTAGCCAAACCTCCTTGCTTTTCTCTTCCGGTTATTCTTTCCACATAGGCCAGGTTGTGAATAATATCTCGTGGATATCTAGCGTTTAAATATTGTTTTATGAAAAACATTCTTTTTATTTCCCAATTATCTAATAAAGGTTTTCTTCCCATCCCCAGTTCATTTTGTATTTGTTCTTCAGTGGCACGCATAGCTGATTCTGCTTTTCGTAAAGCAGCTGCTCCATTGTAGGCAATAATAGCATTTCTCCATTTGTTTCTATCTTCCGAACTCATATCTACCCAATTGTTTACTTCTGGTTTTTGACGATTATTTCTGTTCCCAATAATCCATTTTTCCCCTTTCAATAAGTAAAAAGCTTCTTCAAAGTTACAATAAGGATTGTTCAGACATGTTTTTGAATCTTTGGAGGGAGAGATACATGTGCCTTTTTTACGTTTATATGTTTGCCTATGTTTTCCGTTTTCACAAACGGATTTCATTTGGTTTGCGCTCATGTTTCTTAATGAAGAACTATTACATTTTTTTAAGCAAGTGCTATTTTTTGTATTTAACTGAAATAAACCAAAACTGCTGTTACCATCTCCACCGGCATTACAATCACCATTGGATTCACGAAGTGTTAGAGCAAGCATAATTGCCGGTGGTACATTTTCACTTCTGGCTCTTTCTTCCAGATAAGTAACAAAATCACCTATATCCACTCCATGACAATTTTTACAAAAGGTGTCTATTAAGGCAGAGAAGCTTTTACCTTTATTAAAGCGATTAACTGTGTTTTCAATGTCAGAGAGAAATTGGTCAGTTGTGCCTTTGGTTAATTTTAATACACAATCAACACAGGGAAGCGAAGCTTCTGTTTGATTCGACTCTTCTTCTGGTTTCTCACACGAGGCCGTGTACGGTTGGGATAAATCCTCTTCTGGACGGTACTCAGGAACGGCAGGTCCACTATTAGGATCAACAGGTTTTGTAGTGACTAGTACAAGCCCTGTGGAGGGATCTGGTGTAGATTGTGTAGCTGTACCAGACTGAAAGGGGGCTGGCGGAGGTGTTACTGCTTCAGACTCTGAAGAAGGGGCAGGTGGAGGTGCTAATGCTCCAGGCTCTGGAGAAGGGGCAGGTGAAGGTGCTAATGCTTCAGACTCTGAAGAAGGGGCAGGTGGAGGTGCTAATGCTCCAGACTCTGAAGATGATGGGGCTGGCGGAGGTACTAATGGGCCAGACGGAGAAGATGAACCAGGTTGTGCTGGAACTAAACTGGTTACATCTACCATTACTGTATCTTGGTAAGAATCATCATTGTCATCACCATAATCAACATCAAAACCATATTTTTTTTTATAACGAGTGAGAGGGATATAATAAGTATCCTTTTTTTTGTCTGAAGCAGAAGGAGCAGACACACCATAATTATAAATCAGAAAGTTTAAGGCATCCCCATATAAGGCAGCTTGTTCACTCAATAGGTACTGTTCCATAATCCAAGGAGGAATCATCATTTGTGTACCAATAGGAATAATATTATTATAAGGATTACCAATAAAATTAGCCGGAGATCTACCAGAAAAAGAACTAGCTGCGTTTGTTTGATTAATCTGAACAACGGAATACTTACCAAAAAGTATAGAAATTAATAATAGAAAGGAAGCTGTAAACACAAATAAAAAAATATTTTTTTTAAAACTTCCATAGGATGGAATTTTCCATTTCATATAAACCTCACTATTTTCAGTCTGTGTTTTATACCAAACCGGTATAGAAATCGCGCCCTTTAGAAATCCTCTCTTTTACCTTGAGAGAAAAAAGAAACGACGGGAAAGCCTTGTCCTCGCAAAGCTTGTCCCCAAAAAAGGGGAGAGCGAGGATCAAACCGTATTGGGTATATCCACATTCTTATAAAACCTTGCTCTCTTAGATATAGTGAAGTGAAATGAGAGGTATTAGGACCTTATAAGTAGCTTTTTTTTATTTGGCTTATTATATGAATCGGACGATGGAAAGATAGTCTTGAAAAACATATAATATTTAAGAAGATCACAAACATTTTGATTAAAAATATTCAAAAAAGTCCTCTTTTTCTTTAGATAAAAAACTGGTCTTTGAGCTTGTTTTTATTACTATACTTCATTTGCTAGCATTAAACTCACTCATTGCGGGGGCAGGATCTGCCTACTTCGTTCGCTCGCATCCAGCTCACTCTCTGCGTAGGCTCACTTCAATCTCTAAGAAAATCGTCCTGATTTTCTTCCCCGCGTCCCCTGCTCCCTTATCAGTCGCAGGCAACGCAGGTCGCTCTTTCACTTCAAATCCTGCATTGTAAAAAAAAAGGAGAAAAACTTTTCAAGTCCTTCTCCTTTTTTATTATAATTGCGGGGGCAGGATTTGAACCTACGACCTTCGGGTTATGAGCCCGACGAGCTACCAGACTGCTCCACCCCGCGATAATATGTTAAAGTCATCAAAATAAGGCAAAGGAGTCAAGTGAATTTAAAAAAAAATATTTTTCTTTTTTTCTTTATCCTACTAATAACAGAATCGGTAGAAGGTACCCTTATACCAAATCAGTATGAATCCCCGTTTGCACCGATATATGTTTGCGAACTCCAAACTCCGCTCAATCTTGGGAAAATACTTACAAAAAACATAAAATTCAAACCAGATCAATATAATAAGACTCAACCCAACTATAAAAAAATCTCCAGTGTAAAGTTAATAAGCCCCTACCGTACTATATCGAAACAGGTAAAAAAAATCCCCATTGGATTGTGGGTTACCATAGACAAAGGGTGGCATAGCTACTGGCAATACCCTGGGGAAAGCGGAAAACCTCTGCAAGTAAAATGGACTTTGCCACAGGATAGTGTCGTCTCTCCTCTTCAGTGGCCTATTCCAGAGAGAATCCACTTTGGTTCTCTAATTAACTTTGGTTATAAACACTCTTTTCTTCTGATGAGTGAGTGGTCACTGCCAGAAAAAAAACCATATAAAACAGTGAACATTCAAGCCGAAGTGGAGTGGCTGATATGCAAAGAAGTGTGTGTCCCTCTAACACAATCTGTATCTTTAGATATACCTATTACACCGATTGTGTCTGAAAATTTCATACTTAAAAAAGGGGCTAAAAAGGAGAAAAATCCGGAAAGTTACGAAAAAATAACTCTCCCTGGAAATACACTGACAACACAAAAACCAGAATCACAGCAAAACCAAAAAAATATAAACACTCATTGGTTATCTGAATTTAATAGATGGTCCACAAAAATACCAAAAGTCAGTAAAGAGAAAATCCATCTTCAATCAAAAGGAATGAGCTGGTTAGCTCATATATCCACAAAGGAGATAAGACACTTAGTAGATATATTTCCCCTTTCAAAAAGGACTTTTTCTCTTAAACCACCAACTGTTGTTTCAACAAATTCTTATAAACACTTTTTTCTCATAAACCCCGCAGTACAGGAGAACATCCCTCACTCGTCCACCATTAATAAAAATACTCATGTTATTGCCGTATTTGAGGAAAAGGGAAATAAGTCTGGTTTTATATATAGTATTGAACAAAAGAAGATCTCTGTTTTTTGGTTTCTTCTATTGGCTTTTTTAGGAGGACTAATATTAAATTTCATGCCTTGCGTTTTACCTATAGTGTTTTTAAAATTTTCAAACACCCTGGAAGCAACCCGACAAAGCCCATCTGTGCTGATTTTAGGTAATATATTTTACAGCCTAGGGGTCATTCTTTCTTTTATACTGTTGGCTTTTGTGCTTCTTCTCTTTAAAAAAGGAGGAGAATCCATTGGTTGGGGCTTTCAGATGCAGTCCCCTTACTTCCTGCTCAGTATAATTCTTCTGTTTGTGCTTATCAGCCTGGGATTTATGGGATGGTTTTCTATTTCCATACCCTCCATTCCGTTTTTTCATAGAGGTCAAAATTATTTTAAGCATTTTTTAACAGGTATTTTATCCACTACAGCAGCTTCTCCCTGTACGGCCCCTTTTATGGGAGCAGCTATAGGGTATGCCTTCTCAGGAAGTGTCTTCCAAATTGTGATGATTTTTTTATGTTTAGGCTTGGGGCTTTCGTTTCCCTATCTGTTGTTATCTGTCTTTCCAAAATGGGTTCAATATGTTCCTCTTCCAGGAAGTTGGAGTCATAAATTAAAACATTTTATGGCTTTTCCCATGTTGGCGACCAGCGCATGGCTTATTTACCTATTTAATCAACAGATGCCGGAAAGTCTTCTATCTCTTTTATTAAGCCTCCTCCTTTTGGCTTTTGGATTCTGGCTTTTAAATAATATTAAAAAGGGATCTTTATCTAAATGGTTTTTTCGACTGATTATACTGGTAGCCTTAATTTATCCTTTCCTTCTGCTTTACGGGAAAACAAACACTGCTATTGCAGATATTTCATGGGAACCTTTTTCTATTAAAAAAATGGAATACCTTCGTTCGGAAGAACAAGCCGTATTTATTAACTTTACAGCAGACTGGTGTTTAACCTGTAAATTTAATGAGAGAGTTACTTTTAAAAATAAAAAAGTTATACAGTTTTTTAAAGAAAAAAACATCCGTGCTCTCAAAGGAGACTGGACAAATAAAAACCCTGAAATCACAACTTTGTTAGATCGCTACCATCGTTCCGGTATTCCTTTTTACTTATACTTCCCTGCCGGAGAAAGAGGAGCTTCTGCTACTTTGTTACCAGAGTTACTGACACCAGGTGTATTCTTTAGATATGTGAAATAGCGAATGAGGAAATAAAAGGAAATAATCAGAAAATCAATAATACATAGAGGGTCGGAAGGCCCGCCCCCCCTCTTTTTTACCAACTGATGTATATAGAATATTGTTAAAACTTATTAAAAATACCCTCCCTTAAGTTATTTTGAACCTTTTCCCGACTTCGACACAATGCTATGGCTTAAAAAAATATTTTGATAGTTTTTAGGTTGTGTAGATGTATTTTTAGTTACTTTTGTTAGGTAAAATACCCTCAAAATAAAGATTGTGTTCCCGACCTAGACCTTTACTCCTTATTTGCCTTTTGGCACAGCAAAACCATGTTCATCAAAGTCACTAAAACACTTAAGTTTTTCAGTAAGTAAACCGGTAATCTTTTTCCAGTAAGTAAGCCGATAATCTTATATGAAATTTTCTCTTAATATAAACAGAGTTGAAAAACTATCGTTTAATCGGTTCTGAAAAAGTTTTCTTATTCAAAATTTTGCAAATAGAATGAGTTAGGACCTTAAGCGCAATATTAGAAAATAGTGTCATCCAAGCACTAAAACATCTACGGCTTTAAAGCTGTTTTTCAATATTACAAAATTTTTCTAAATTTTTAGATGTTTTAGGGATTTTTTTTAATTGTAAATTTTGTGTATATTCTTGCATTTATTTTCCTCTGAATAGATCAACTCTTCAAGTAATTTTATGTGCTTAGGACTTTTTCAGAACCGACTACTTACCTAAAACTCTATTTTGATAAGCCGGCAAAGCGCATGGTGAATTCAGCAACTTCCCTGTCGGATACTTTCCGAAACAAGGACTCCGGAACATTAAATTGCCTTCCAGATGAGATGGCTCGAATCCACTTTTGTTCTTTCCACACATCCACAGCATCTTTACCTTCTCCAAGACAAGCCTGTATCACATGAGAGGATTCAGGAATAATAGGTTCCGCAACAAGAGCGCAAAGCCTTAGTAAATTGATGGAAGTGCGAAGAACCACCGCCCGCCTTTCTGACTTAAGCTCCTTCTTCCATGGAACACACCGATCAAAATAATTATTACCAAGCGACCAAAGCTCAGCTATCTTTTGCGTAAGATAACGAAACTCCAATTTTTCGTAATGCTGTTCAATTTGAGCAATAAGCTTGCCTGTCTTAGCTTCCAGCTCGACTTCCTCAGAACCAAACACCCCTCCCTCTGGCACGATTGTTCCAAATTGTTTGGCACACAACTTCAACACACGAAACACTTGATTACCCAAGCGATCATTAAGGTCTTTGTTCACCTTATTTTGAAACTCACTCCAGGTAAAAGAACTATCCGACGACTCCGGCGCAGCAGCCAATAACATCCATCGCCAGTAATCCGCCGGAAATAAGTCAATCGCCTTATCCAAAAATACACCACGGTTCCCTCTTGTAGAGAATTTATCTCCCTCATAGGTCAACCAGTTAAAGGCTTTAATCATATCCGGCTGTTTCCATGACTCACCTGTGCCCATCAGCATAGCTGGAAAAAATACAGTATGAAAAGGAAGATTATCCTTAGCCATAAACTGTGTATAGTGAACATCCGTGGGACTCTCCCACCAGGAACGCCACGCCTCCGGTTCCCCTATTGATTCTGCCCATTCTTGAGCCGCGGAGATATAACCTATAGGCGCGTCAAACCAAACATAAAATACTTTGTTAGCCATGTTCTCTTCAGGCACAGGGACCCCCCACTGTAAATCACGAGTAATGCAACGAGCACGCAATCCTTCATTAAGCCACTTCAAGGCAACAGAACGAGTCAAGAGCGGCCAATTAGAATGTTTATTCACCCACTCTCGAAGTAAGGGTTCAAAAGCGGAAAGCTTAAGATAGAGGTGCTCCGTCTCACGCATTTTCAGATCAAAGCTACCTGAAACAGCGGACCGTGGTTTAATAAGATCCGTTGGTTCCAATAAAGATAAACAAGCGTCACACTGATCACCACGAGCCTGCTCATCACCACACTTTGGACAAGTCCCCATTACATAACGGTCGGGCAAAAACCTACCATCCGAAGGAGAATATAGCTGCTTTATCTTCCGCCGATCAATATAACCCCGATCACGAAGAGATTTATAAATATATTGAGTTGTGCGATGATTATGGGCCGATGAGGTACGACCAAAATAATCAAAAGAAAGATCAAACCTTTGGTAGATGGCTTTTTGAATATCATACTGACGCTTACAATATTCACTAACAGGGACACCTTCTTCCGCGGCAGCTAGCTCAGCCGGTGTGCCATGTTCGTCCGTAGCACATAGATAAAACACATTGCGCCCCCGCCCACGCAAGTAACGAGCATACACATCCGCCGGCAGCATACTACCTACTAAGTTTCCCAGATGTTTGACACCATTTATATATGGCAGAGCACTGGTGATTAAATACCGGGTCATCTTTTTTTATCCATCCCTTGTCTTTTTGTCCCTCATTATTGCAAAGAGAGTAGGGCTTAAGTATTTTTATTTTTTACTTTTAGTTTTTCTCTTATTTGTATAAAAAGACTATCAAAATTAAGAGAAGAATCTAAGTAACCTTTAAGACCTTGTTCTAATTGAACCACATTTTGAAAAAAAACATTTAAATTTTCAAAAGGAACCTTTGTTAAAACACTTAAAATCTCTCTTTGATCCTGGTGAATAATATTTTTATTTGAAAACTTCATAAGACAAGCATCTCTGAGTATCTGTTGCCAAAACAGACAAACAAATAAAGCCTGCTCTCTATCTTTAACCAGGTCAGCTAAGGCTCCAAAAGCAAAAAGCTCCTGTCCTGTTATAGACTCCTTAAGTAATTTAAGAGCTTGATCCCTTAAATCTTTATTTTCCTGCCATTTTTCTAAATTATTCATGCTACCATGAGAAGCGCGTATCATCCAATGATTTTCCAAAGGAGAAAAAAGCGTTTTTTTCTCTTTTTTTTTATCTGTTTTATTTTTCTTTTTTTTGCCTGATTCTTTTAGCTCTTTATTTTCCCTCTGCTCTTTTTTTACAATAGTATATAAATCCTCTGAGTTAAGAGGTTGAAAGCGTAATATCTGCACACGAGAACGAATGGTAACAGGTAAGGCCAATAAATGAGAGGAAATTAAAATAAAATAAACATGAAGAGGAGGCTCTTCCAAAATTTTTAAAAGGCTATTCGCTGATGATAGATTCATCCGATCAGCGGGATCAATAATGATAGCCCTTGCCGGCGCGAAACTTTGAAGAGAGACAAATTTCGATATTTGCCGAATAGCCTCTGACTTTATATATAAGCCATCTGGTTGAACCAATAATATATGATGGCTGTTTTCCTGTTCTACATTTATACAATCATCACACTCCCCGCAAGCAGGATAGCTCTTCTCACAAAGTAAAGTTTGTACCAAAGCCAAGGCTACTTTTTTTTTGCCAATCCCATCTGGACCAGAAAAAAGCAAAGCATGTGGGAGATGCCGATCTTTATTTGCTTTTAACAATTTACTTAATAAAACTTGGTGACCATAAATATGCTTTAACGATGAAGCCATTTTCTTTTTTTTAATTCCTCTAAAACTTGTTTTTTCAGTTCCTCTTTTGGTAAAAGAGCGTTTAACACAAACCAAGAGTCTTTATTCTCTTTAGCCATAGAGAGATAGGATTCTCTAACCCTCTGATGAAAAATCTTGTCCTGCATCTCAAAACGATCTGAAGAGGGACCTTGAATTTGACTTCTCCTCTCCTTTTCCACCACAGGCATATCCAACAAAACCCAAAGATCAGGAGCGATATGCTCCGGTACAGTAAATTGATTCAACCACTTCACCCGCTCTGCCGGAAGCCCTCGTCCCGCTCCCTGAAAAGCGGAAGTACTGGGCCAGAATCTATCACAAATAACCCACTTCCCTCCTTCCAAAGAGGGCATAATGACTTTTTCAATATGATCTCTGCGGCTGGCCGAAATAAGTAAAATTTCCACCTCAGGAGAAATAGGGTCATAGGGATGTAAAACCACCTCTCTTATTTTTTCACCTAAAGTGGTGCCTCCTGGTTCACGGGTTAAAACAAACTCTATATTTCTGTTTTTCAATTCCTTGGATAAAGATTGAACTAAAGTGCTTTTTCCCGAATGATCTAAACCTTCAAAAACAATAAATGCCATATTTTTTCTCTTCTTTTTTGTTTTTATACTGAATCGGTATAGAAACAAAGTTAACCTAAAATTATATCCTGATCGTGTTTAAAAAATCCAACTGCTTTTACTCTTATTCACAACAGGTTAAAACTCCTGAAAAGTCAGGAAAAACAAAACCTTTTGGGTTTTAATTTTTTTTTTTAAAAAGAGCCTCTGCTTTTTGAAGCTGTTTTTCTCTGTTTAACGAATTGGATTTTTTACCTTTCCCGGTCGGATCAAAGTATTCACAGTAATTGTTTCTATCTTTATCATTTACTCGTTCGGCGGAAGGTTCCTTACACTCATTATACGCTGCTTTATCATAAAACCGACAATTCAAACAAGTATGCAGATCAGATCCACAATAGGAACACTCTTCCCTAAAACTCACTTTATGTTCCAACTCTGTTTTTTTACTGCATTGATGACAATACACTGTGTTCAAATAACATCTCCTTATCTTTCTAGATTTTTTCCTAAAACCCATTTATCCACAAATTTCAAAAAATTTGGAGTGACCCTTTACTCTACCCTAAAAAGTTGATTCTGAAAAAATTTTGAATGAAAGAGGCTTTTTTCTTGCCAATATTATTCCTTTACATATAAATTTATACCCCGATCCTATTTGTAATTTCCAGTTTTTCTTTATAAAAAAATGCATTCTTTAGGAGAAACCAAGGTCAGTATAGCTTTCATGAATTTTAGAACATTCTCCTGTCTCGGAATTCATATACAAGCTTTCTGTTTCCATAGCTTGATGTGTTTTTACCACCCCTTTTAGTAAAGCTCCCCCCGTCACTCCTGTTGCACAAAATACAACAGGAAATTTTACCAATTCTTCTATTGTATATATCTTATCCACTGGTTCCACTCCCATATTTATTGCTCTTTTTTTTTCCTCTTCATTTTGGAAAACCAAGCGACCTTGAAAGTCCCCTCCCAGACATTTAAGAGCACCGGCGGAAAGCACCCCCTCAGGAGCTCCTCCCGTCCCCATCATCATATCTACGCATATACCACCCGGTTCCTTATTCCAAGCAGTTAAAATAGAAGCAGATAAGTCTCCATCTTCAATAAGCTGCACACGAGCGCCTGATTTATAGATAGACTTAATCAACTCTTTATGTCGGGGACGATCTAAAACAGCCACTACCATATCACGAATATTTTTATTTAAAGCCTGAGAAATTTTTTCAATATTTTCTTCTGCACTTAGAGTGAGATCAATAACCCCTTTTCCAGCTGGTCCACAAGCTATCTTTTCCATATACACATCAGGCGCGTTAAACAAACCTCCTCTTTCAGATAGAGCTAAAACAGATAAAGCGCCACCTAAAGCTTTGGCGCAAAGGTTAGTACCTTCCAAGGGATCTACAGCAATATCCCATTCTGGATGATGATCTTCCCACATACCCACTTTTTCCCCTATATAAAGCATAGGGGCGGAGTCTCTTTCCCCTTCCCCAATGACAATCTTCCCTTTAAAGGGAATCTTCTGAAAAGCTTTTCTCATAGCATTTACAGCCGCCTGGTCAGCTTCATTTCTACTCCCCCTGCCTATGTATTCAAAACAAGCGACAGCAGAAGAACCAGTTACCTGTGTAATACCCCGAGATAAAAAAGAATGATCTTGTTTTTTCACTATAGGCCCCTTATTGGTAAAACCTTATTGATAAAACCCGCTAGGTATAGATAATTCTCCTTCTGGTAAAATCCAAAACATCCGATCATCATAAATAACCTGATAACGGAGAAGATCCTCTTGTACTACCTGTTGTATAGGGAGTGACCGATAAACGCTTTTTAAAAACATCTGTTCCACAAATTCTTTTTCCCTGTTCGGTTCCTTATATGTAAAAAACAGATAGGACACATTATCCATCATAACTTTCAAAAAATCTGATATAATCTTTGTTTGCATCCAAGAAAGAATCACTTGTTTTTTTTGCTCCCCCTCTATGGACTTTATAATCATTTGCGCCTCACTGGCAGTAGAAGATAAAGTTATAATGGAAATGCCTTTACCCCCGTGATCCGGCTCTAAGCTGGTTATACTGATGTTATTTAAACTTTGCCGTTTCTGTAAGTTTTTTTCTGAGAATGAACGAAGTTCAGAGTTTGCAAACATGTCCCCGTGAAAACGGGGATTCATACTGGATCGGTATAAAAGAAGCTCATGTGTTTCCATAAATTCCGGTGAAAAAGAAGTAACATCCTGGGGAATAGAAGATAAAAATGCCTGGCGAGCGGACTCAAAATCCGCCTGTTTTTTATTAACACCCTCATCATCTGATGGTCTATTGCTTGGCATAAACAGAAGGTAGCTTATCAAATCATATTCCGCTATTAAAAGTTGGCGCTTTTTATTATAGGCTTCCCATATTTGTTGTATCTGCTCATTAAGTTGTGTCCATAGCTGTTCAGAAAAGCGATCATACTGGGCTTCTCTTTCTGGAAGTTTTTCATTGTGTTGCTGCAACTGAGTATCCCACTCAGAACGCCGCTGATTATTTACCGCATTTAATCTACTCAACCTTTTTTTTAAATCAGCTACCTCTTTCTCTTTTTGCTTTAACTGTTCTCTCCTCTCATTAAGAACAACATCAAAATAAGAAATATGGCTCAGTAAATGAGCTATACGCTGAGTCAATTCACATATCGCTTTCACTTGTGCAGGCAACCAATCGGGATGAGACTCACACAGAGTATTATTACTGGCCTGCATACGCTCCCCATCCTGCTGAGATAAAGACTGAGTGCCTAAGTTTGTAAATGCCGTTTGATTTATATTACTCCAATGAGAGAGACGTTCTACAAACTGACTAAAGTTATCTCCATAGTTTGCTTTTAGTATAGCTCGAAACTGATTTAACTGTTGTTGAGATTTTCTCCAATTTTCTTTGGCTTTTTCTTTTTGTATTTGTATTTTATTGACCCATTCCTGCTCCCACCGCGTGTACTCCTCAGATACACGAAGGGAGATGGCTTCCGTATTTTGTTTTAATGCATCTAGCTCTCTTGTCCGTCTTTGGATTTCTTCATTGTAACTTCTTCTTTGCTCATTTATGGCTGATATTAAATGAGTGATTATTTGCTTTTCTGCTTCTATCCTCTGTTCTTCTTCTACAATATGTTTTTTTTTACTTAACAAGCCCTGTTCACATTCTTTTGTTTTACACCCCTTTTTTATTTCTCCATTATATTCACTAATCAATGTATTGATAGTCTGCACAAGTGTATCTAGCTCTTTTTGTTTCATCCTTGCTTGAGTCTCTTGATCTTCTATAGATCGTCTCTGATCCTGCTGCCATATCTTAGATTCTTCCACTTTATTATTATAGCTTGTGGCCTGAGCCTCATACTCTCTATCTTGACTTTGCTTCCATTTATCCCAATCTATTTTAAAGTCCACAATAGAGACATCCTGCAAATATTTTTTATTATTATAAAAGTTTCTTAAATCCCTTTCCTGTGCTTCTAAATAAGTTAATTGATTTATATTTTTATTAACCATACGCACAAATGCATTTACCTCTTCTCCTAAACGTACAACTTTCTCTGTCAATGTTTCTTGCTCTTGAATCTTTTGAATAATTTTATTAATCTCCTCTTGAATACCTTGTTTTTCTTGCTCTGCTATTTCCCATTGAGAAAGCAGGTCATGATAGCGACCGATACTGGCATTTAAACTTTCTCTTTGATCCTGTAAAAATTTTGGCAACTGATTTAACCTATCTTGTGCTTTTTTAAGAGCCAACCTTATCTCTTGTCCTTTTTGTTCTTGAAAGGCATGTAGATGCTCCGCCTGTTGAGACGCCCACCGTTTTTCTCTCTCCTCAAGCCGGTCATATAAGTAGGATGACATAGTGTAAGACATAATATCATGAGTAAAATGAGCAAAGCAGGGTGAACTTAGAAAGAAAAAACAGATCATATACTTTTGTATGTGCATAATAGCTGCCTTCTAAAAATTTTTAGTAACCTATTGTTTACTATATTAAAGAGGTTATATTTAAGCAACTTATTAAAGTGCGAGAAACTGCATTTATACCACAAGCACAGTTATATTTAACACCCACTGAAACACTCATTAACATAGATGTAGAGTACAATATCGTATTATGGATTTCTACTCAAGTTATTAGTGTTGGCAATAAGAGATTTTTGTTATCCGCATTATATGATCAGGCATTCACTTTTAATGGTCTCATTTTCCTCTATATATGAAATTATTTTGTAATTCATATAGACATTCTAACCGCTATTTTTATTGACAAATAAATAAAATATTTTACACTACGAAGAACCTATACCAAGGAAAAGATATGAACAAAAAAATGATTCCCATGTATTTAACTTCTTTTCGAATGTCTTTAGTGTTACCTATTATTTTATTAATTATTTATGAAAATTATGGGTTAGCGAGTCTTTTGTGGATCATAGCTGGCCTGACTGATGCTTTAGATGGTTTTTTGTCCCGAAAATGGTCTGCTCAGACAACAGCGGGGGCCTTGTTAGATCCGGTAGCGGATAAAATTCTCACTTTATCTATTTTGATTTTACTATGTTACTTTCAAAAAATAGATCCTTTTTTAGTGATTTTACTAGTCTCCAGGGATATATATGTAACGGGGCTACGCTCTATTGCAGCGGATAAAGGTTTAATTTTATACGCCAAACCTTTGGCAAAGTGGAAAACGACTTTACAGATTGTGGGTGTTTTTCTCATGCTAATAGGTTTTCAAGTTTCTTTTTACATAGAGCAAGCCGGTTACGGCCTTTTATGGGTCTGCGTTTTAATGAGCTGGTTATCTGCATGGGACTACACAAATGATTTTAGAAAAAAGTTCAAATTTATTGAGTTTTCCTCTTAAAAAAGATTTTTCTTTTGTGGTTTTATATGTGAGTATTTAAAATATATCCAGATGGGGTTGTACTTCTCAACTGTCATTTCTGTGATATGTGGAGCTTGCGACATAAAGAAGCAAGGTACACAGGGCGCAAAATCTCTCTCAAGAGATTTTGTGCTTAACTTTTTAACTGTAACTAATACGCGGGTGTAGCTCAGCTGGCTAGAGCTACTACCTTGATAAGTTTGGGAGTCAGAGGCTTAGAATAAAACCACCTGTGTTAAAGGCGACCTTAAGGAGCCTTTAATACTGGGTAGAAAATTCTAAAAAAATTTTCTACATATTACATGCGGGTGTAGCTCAGCTGGCTAGAGCGCAACCTTGCCAAGGTTGAGGCCGAGGGTTCGAATCCCTTCACCCGCTCCATTGAACAACACGACTTTTCCATGTGATCCATAAGAACATTTCAGGAAATGTCGGGGTATTTCAACTCCCCGAGTTTTCTGGCTAATTAGGCAATTTGCATTTCGCTGTGTTTATGTCTGGGTATTTCCCAGTATTTCAATTGTTGGCTACATGGGGCTACATATTTGGCTACACGGATTTTCAACTCGGTCAGGGGCTTCTTTGGTGGATAGTAACTAAAGAAAAAAACCTAAATTAAGTAAAAAGGAAAATTTAAGGAAAATCAAAACCAAACTGGAATTCTTTTTCCCAGATTTCTCCTTTATCCTTTAGGATTCACAGGAAAATCGTGATGAATTGTTAATAAGAATGTTGAAAAACCCATATTGTTATAATAATTATTCAAAAATATAGAAAAAATTTAATTTTCAATATATATAAAAGGTTAGTATTATATTATGATTATGAGGAACATATGTTAAAAGAATTGAAATTATCAAATTTTCGTTTATTTGACGAGGAAGTGACTGTCCGTTTTCGACCTATCACTGTATTAATAGGACGAAATAATTCTGGAAAATCTTCTATTATTAAATTTTTGCTGATGCTTAAACAGTCTCTTAATAAAGAAAGTACTCATTTTTTTAATACTGAAAATACTGGTCTAGGTAATTTTACAAATATCAAAAATTCTTTAACAAAAAAAGAAGTTCTATCCTTTAATTTAACTGTAACCGAAAAAAGAAGTCAAATATTATATGAGTTAAACAGATATATACAAAATCAACTCAATCAAGATATTGATCAAAATGTTGAATTCCATATTGAAACTCTCGCACAAACCCCCTACCAAATAGACAAAGAAAAAGAAAGACATGAGGTAATGCTCCATTATCAAAATAAAAAATGGCTTATTCAAAAAAGTGATAAATACAAATTTAACTTTTTAGATTTTTCAAAGGAATTGGAAGAAATACCGATAGATGATCTAGAAGAGAAAAATGTAAAAAAAAATATTATAAATTCGTTACAGGATAATATTGATAATCTACGGCATCTTCCTCCTGTAAGAGGTAATGAAAAAAGTATCATCATTACTCAAGAACCATCTGTTCCTCATGTAGGACAAGACGGAAAATACACCCTTGCTCATTTACAAAAAATAAAAAATAACAGTAACTATAAAAATAAATATGATTTTATTATTCATCATATACAAAATGTGGCTGGTATTGATGAAATAGATTTTAAAAGACCGGAATCAGCAGATATATCAGAATGTTTTGCCATGAATAAAGTAACAAGAGCAAAAACTTTAATAGGTAATTTTGGTTTTGGAGTAAGTCAATGTCTTCCTATTTTTGTTCAAGGAGCTATGATGCCACAGTGGAGTTCCTTAGTAATTGAACAGCCAGAGGCTCAGTTACACCCTACAGCCCAATTAGAAATAGGAAGTTTTTTTGCTGAGCTATGGAAGAAATATCAAGTAGGTTCAATCATTGAAACTCATAGTGATAATATTTTATTAAGACTTCGTCGTCTTATTGCTAAAGATTATCTTCAGCCAGAAGATGTATCTGTTGCTTTTTTTAATTTCGATAGCTATAAGCAACAGCCTATTATCAAAAATCTTAATATTGAAAAAGATGGTTCAATAAAGGAAGGGGATTTGCCAGCAGAGTTTTTTAATGAAAATTTTAACGAAGTTCTAAAGATTGGTGCTGGAGAATGAATAACCTAGTTAGTGACTGGATTGCTGTGGATACGAATGTAATTCAACACTTGATGGATCCTGAGAAAAATACTTGCTGCCATATCCATAAACTTCTTGAACGATTCATCAAAGACGAAATATCATTGTTAGTTGATGATAAACAGAAAATCACAAGTCAATATTCAGTAAAACTACAAGAATACTTTAAAAATAAACAGGAAAGGAAGGAATTTAAATTACTTAAATCTTTTTTTGAGTATTGTCTTGTTAATCGTAAGGAGGAGGTGCCTGTTAATTTATCTGATAATTTAATGACAGCTATAAACAAAATTGTACCAGAACATAAAGGAGCTGACAGATTTTTTGTTTATGTAGCTTTTAAAAAGAGCAGAGTTTTAGTGACAAATGATCAAAAAGATATAATTGATGAAGGCAATAAACGGGGTGAACGACGAAAAAAACTTCTTAAGAGTACAAAAAAATATCGTCCTTCTGATAAGCAAGGCAAGAAATCTGATATTCTGACTTCAAAAGAGGCATATAATAAATTATAGTATTAAGGTAAATAAATTTCATGTGTGTATTTGATCCAGTGCTACTTCTTTAAATACAAAAAGGATAACTAAATGAAAAAAACTATTATTTTAAAAGATGAAAAAAAAGAAGTCTTAGCAGGTCTCAGGAAAATAAATGACCTCTACAAAGAACTATCTTTAAACCCTTGTTCTAATTGGCTTTATTTGGATAAACCAGATGATATAGATATTCCACTATTGCCTGATGATTATATTATTATTCGTGGAGGGGAAAGGATAGTTATTGGTAAGGTTAATAATAAAATAGGGCAAAACCCAACCGTAAGAAATCCTATTCATTTTATATTTAACGGGAAAAAAATTGAAACAAATTTCAAAACAGCAAAGCTAAAAGGGCAAGACATATCCAACTTAGATAAAGAATTAAAATCTATCATTTTATTTGCAGATTTAGAGGGTTCAGTTGACGCTTTCATTCAAAGTGATCTTACTCTTGTTATACAAGAAAGTGATTCCTATTTCACAATACCTTCAAATGACAATGATGGTATAGATTTAGAAGAATGTGCTAAAAAAAATCGCAAGCCACCTAAAGGGCAAAAACTTTACAAGATTAAAATTGACGGTGAAAAACATAAAGTTAAAAAAGAAAAAATGACCGGAACTCAAATTTTAGGATTGATAGGAAAAACTTATGATGAATGGTCTCTTAATCAAAAATTTTGTGGTGGACGAAGAATACCAATTAAACCTGAAGATTTTGTAGATTTTACTCAAAAAGGTATTGAGCGTTTTGAAACTGTTAGAAAACAAGCTCAGCAAGGTTTATTGTGACAAATCTTTTACTCCCTGCTGAAGATATAGAATATCTAAGTGCTAATTTTTCTAATTGGCAACCATTATCTGAAAACTCCAAAAAAGGGATACTTATTCCTGATTATCAATTACCAAATGGATACATACCTAAGAAATCAGAGTTAATGATTATAATTCCAAGTGATTATCCAACAGCAAAAATTGATATGTTTTACTTTTGTCCCGATATAAAAAAAAAAGACGGAACAGATATAGCGGCATTGAATACTGAAACTCATTTTCAGAGAAATTGGCAGAGGTGGTCAAGGCACTATGATTGGCGTGCGGGTATTGATAACATTGCTACCCATATATCTTATATATATAATCAACTGAAGTTTGAAATCGACAAAGGATAAAGCAAAAATGGAAAACTCTCTTGTTTTAAAAGAAAGTACTTATAAAGACCTCAAAGAACATTTATATCCTGGGAATAACTTAGAGTTTGCAGCTATAATGCTCTGCCATTATGGTCAAGGAAAAACTAGCTTTCGACTTATAGTTAAAGAAGTGATTACAATTCCATCAGATAAATGTAATGAACAGAAGTCAAATTACTTATCTTGGGCTTTTGCTGAATATATGAATCCTAAAAAAATAGAGCAAATAGATAAAGAAGGTTTATCAATTGTTACTATTCATAGCCACCCTAACGGATACAATCAATTTTCTAAAACTGATGATAAAAATGATAAAGAAATGTTTCATTCAATAAATCATTGGTTTGATGATAAGAGACCCAATGGTTCAGCTATTATGTTACCAAATGGGGAAATTATTGCGAGAACCTTTAATAATACAGGAAAATTTAATCCAATTCAAAAAATTTTAGTCATAGGAGAAGACATTAAAATCTGGCAACAATCTAAAAAGAAAAATAAGATTCCTGATTATGGATTAAAAATTTCTCAAACTTTTGGGAAAGGTACTTTCCACATCCTTAGAGGATTAAAAGTTGGTGTCGTTGGATGTTCAGGGACAGGGAGCATTATTGTTGAACTTCTAATGCGAAATTGTGTTGGACAGCTGGTTTTAGTAGATCCTGATGTTGTAGAAGCAAAGAACCTTAATCGTATTATAAACGCCAAAAAAGTAGATGTTGAAGAAAAAATATATAAAGTGGAAACTCTTAAAAAAGCTATCTTAGAAACAGGAATAGATATAAAAATAGATACTTATATTAAAGATACTAAAAGTAAAGAAGTTATAGAAGCACTGACTGATTGTGATGTTATCTTCGGCTGTGTAGACTCAGCTACAGGAAGATATCATTTAGAATGTATAGCAACAGCTTATTTTATTCCTTACTTTGATATAGGGGTTTATCTTGAAGCTGACAGTAAGGGAGGAATCATTCAAGCGGATGTCGCTGCTCATTACATACATCCAGAAAGTAGTAGTTTAATCACAAGAGGAGTTTATACAAGTGAACAACTAACTTCGGAGGGATGGCAAAAGGATGATAAAGATTACTACGAGAAAAATAAAATGACTGGATATTTAAAAGCAGTTGGAGAAGATCAACCAGCAGTTATATCGGTTAATATGCAAGCTGCTTGTTTGGCATTCAATGATTTTTTGGCTCGTCTTCATAAGTTTCGTTTAGATGATAATTCTGAATTTACTATCCAAAAATTTCAACTTGTTCAGGGGCATTACTTCAATGAAAAAGGGAAAGGAAAGCTTTCTCCTATTTTTAAAAAATATCTTGGAATGGGAGAGAAGAGTTTTCTTATTCAACAATTAAAACAGGATGAAAAAGATTAACAGGATTATTATTACAATACTTATTACAATACTTAATTTATTTGAACGTTTAAGGCGATATAAGACACGGTGGGTTGAAGATTTGCCTGACCGAACAGATAAAAATACAATTTATATTATAGGAGGCCATGAGCATCCTTTTTATGCTGCTATTACTTGCCCAAGAAAAAATTGCAGCAAAGTTATTCATTTAGAAATCTCTAAACAATTTGAAAAAAGGTGGATCATTAAAGAAGAGAAAAATGGTGCTTTATCTCTCAATCCATCTATATATATGGTTGATTCACCATGTAGGTGCCATTATTGGGTTAAAAATGGATATATAGTTTGGCATAGCCTACCACCTTTATTTGTCCCTAAAAACAATAGAATTAGTTAAATCTGTAAAAGTGGATAAAGCAGAAAATTATCATAAACTTTTAGCTGTCTAGTCGAAAGGGATGCCGCGACACACTGAGAAATTTAATGTCTCGCTATTTCCATTCAAAAGTTTTGTATTCAGTGAATTCATTACTTTGAATTACTTTAAATCGCATTCCATTTGGAACAAAAATAATTTTTTTAAAAATCTCTCTTGTAGAAAATAATAATTGTTTTCTCGTGTGCTCAATTTTTTTAAAGATAGGTTTATTTACATAGTCTTTGTTAATTTTAATGATGACTGGTTCATAAGCTATTGTAAGCCAGCATCCTTTATATTGTTGCTTGCTCTTCTTTAATAAAATGTTAACTATACGGTCATATATAAATCGTTTTATATTTTCTACTTTAGTACTATCTAAAAAAAATTGATTGTTATATTCTTTGTCAATGTCTTCAAATATAAAAGTTCTTGAAAATTCACCTTTTTCTTTTGTATCCTTTTCTATTTGTTCATCTAAAATTCTGGAGATTTCTATTTTCTGTTCATTTGTTCCATTAAAATATAGAATTCCATCAAAATGACAATTTAATGTATGGTTTCCAGTCCATTTTAAATGAGATGCTTTATAATATTTTGCTAAGTCTAAAAGAACAGAAATTTCATCACAATCTGTTTTCACACCTTTTGTCTTTGTCCAAGATTCTTCTCGTTTAATATCACAATTAATAAAAGTAGAAAATTTTCTTTCAAAAGCTCCTAATGGTAGTTTTTGTTGAAAAGTTTCATAAAAATATTGCAACATACTAATACTCTAACATACTTACTCTAGGTTGCATTAACAAAACCCGTAAATGTTAAGCAAAAATGATCAAAAAAACTTATTTTATTTTTTTAAATCTCAGCTTTTAGCAAATTTAATTAAATCAATAAAATTATTTTTATCAGCTTCTTTAAGAGCAGAAATATAAGCTTTGCGGGTCTTACCCTCAACCTCAATTGGAGATGAATACATCTTTTCTCCCCAAGTGAACGGTTCTTGATTATTTGATTTTAACAGTATGTCTGTCATCAATCGGGCATGTCTCCCGTTGCCATTTGGAAAAGCATGAATGGAAACCAATTTGTGGTGAAACCGAGCTGCTAATTCATCCCATTTATAAGTTTTATTTTCAATCCAATATCTAGCATTTTCAAACAAATGGTTTAATTGTGTTGGTATTTGTTGCCAATAAACACCGATATTTTTATCTGTTGTTCGTGGCTTGCCAGCCCACTTCCATACTTGGTTAAACATTCGTTTATGCAGTTCGTAGCTGAATGTTATATTAAGCATATCAGGCTTTTTCTGCCGGTCAGCCCAGTTTATTCCTTCTATAATGTTTTGTTGTTCTAAAATATTTAATTCTCCTTGAGTTGTAATGTAATCAGGAATTAGCCCCTCAATTTCGTTTGGATCAAGCGGAGTCGCTCCAGGGGGATATATCGGTTTAAATGTACTCATTTACTTTTTTTCTGTTTCAAGCTTTTTTCCCAAATCCTTGAATCCATTTTATCTTTTAACTCTTTAGCTAATTTTTTAATTTGATTTTTTATTTCTCTAGAGGAAGTGCCTTGAGCTTCCAACTGCATAGTATGATCAGCTTTTTTAATTAACTTATGGGCAAGAATTTCTGCTTGGTGATCTATAATTTTCTCAAGGCTATTATATCCGATTTTTGGAACAATAGCATATACCAGTTGGCAATTCATAGCTGATGCGATTTTTTTAAGCGATTCAATAGAAGCCTTACCTTGAACTTCACTTTTCTCAATTTTTAAAATAGATGAATGTTGAACACCACATTTTTTTGCTAATTGTCTGGTATTGATTCCAAGAGCTCCCCGTACAGCTTTCAACCACCCACTGGGGGGTCTTCTTTCTGCCCTTAGTTTTTTCCAAGGATTGATTTTTCTTTCTATTATAAGTCTTTGGTTTTTGAGTTTCTTTTTATTTATTTTCATATTAGGTATTGTGACATTATAAACTGTTTTTGTAAAGTTTTTGGTTCCCTACAAGGCACCATAAATATATTTTATGGTGCCCTATAAGGCACCATAAATCAGGTTTTTGGAGTACTACAGTGTACCAAAAGACATTATAACTTTCCATTAGTCTAACTTTTAATGGTTTTCGATTGTTAGGTTCATGTAGTCTGAACTATTTAGTCGATTGTGGTGTCAGTATTTTGAAAAGGTCCTTCAAAATCAATAGCTTGAGAGAGCATGTCGTCTGCGTGTCGTCTGCCCGATTTGGCTGATTATGGCTTTAATATCTTGAAAAAATCCTGTAAAATCAATAGTTTGGGAGAACATGTCGTCTGCGTGTCGTCTGAATTTTTTGGCTAATTTTAACTCAATTCTCTGGACAAAAAGGTTCAAAATAGAAATATAATAAAGTTTTAAGGGCTGTGTCATCTGCCTTCAAAATAAGTAAACGAAGAATATTTTAAAACTCTACAAGTATTTTAAGGTTTGAAAAATGAGCTCTTATAAAAAAACAATCTTACTGGAAAAATTATCAAAATTTCAAGATAAATTACTTGATTTATCTAAAAGAAATAAAATGATAAATTCCAATTTTCAATCCAGGGCAAAAACTCATTTTAGAATTATTGATGAAATTCCTGATTTTCTTTATGACAAATTGTCTAAAGGTAATATGGAGTTTAAACCTTTACCTCCTTTGGATGAAAATCCAAAAGATGAAAATACTTTCGAATTTAAAGCAAGAGTAGCTATAAAGGAAAAGGAAGATGAAGAATATATAAAAGAAATGGAAAAAATTGAAACAGAACAAGTTGATAATTTAAATGAAGCACGTGAAAGAGCCTTACGAAAATTAAAAGACAAGATAAGGATTGAACTAAAGCTTCCGGGTCAACCCCCTATTTTTCGGACTGAAATCTTGTCATTTTTGTTATAATCTA
>JAPPLY010000011.1 GCA_028819305.1 Bdellovibrionales bacterium | reverse complement strand
TCATGGCAAAACTTAGGCATAAAGTTCCTTAATAATTTTTTTTGTTCTCACCTTACCATATCTCTTTGCCATTAAAGAGGTCTTTCTCATATTAAAGTTATCTTTCTTTTTTTTTAGTCGTTTAAGAACTTCAAAGGAATCTTCACCCAATGAGTTTAAGTTGTTAAGCATATCTATGAGAAGAAACTCTCGTGAGGGTTTTTTGGGAAATTCAGGTATATTTTTAAAGACAAATTTCTTAGAACCAAGTTTGACTTTGCCATGTCTTCTTCTGTTGTAAACAAAGGTTTCATTATAGAGTTGAGTGAATCCCAAACCAAGAGATGTGTAGTAATTAAATGACATAAGGAGAAACTGATTATCATTTAAGAAAGCCCGGACAAGTTCCTTGTCATCCGGGGGAAGCCCGCCAAAACGAGATTGTTCGGGTTTGACATAAAGTCCAGCAGAGAGTTTTTTAACGGCACCCTTAAAAGAGAGTTCAGCAAGTTCACGATCAACAGAATTGGAGTACTCATTGAGTTCTTTTCTTCTATAGACCCTTCCAGGTTTCATGGAGTTTAGTAAATAGTCAGATCGATACTTTTTCATTATATATATAATACGGAATTTCAGCTAAAATTTCAATATTTTTATTTAAAATTCATGCAAAAACTCTCGCCATGAGTGATTAAGAGTAGTTCTCAAAATACTGAAATATGCCAAAAAAACCCATAAAATCGCACTTTATAACCGATTATAAACTCTTATAACCTGAAATCACAAAAAGATTTGCAATTGAGAGTCTCTATTTGAAGGCTCTTGTTTTATGTAAAATGAAGATACTTTTTACTATTAGACCGCCATTTAGACCGCCATTTAGACCGCCATTTTCACCGACATTTTATCCCGAACTTCTATTCCGTTTTATAATCTTCCCCTTTTCTAAGGACAGATTTAAGAGTTTTTAAAGTGATAGCTTTTTTCATTTCTTAGCCTTTTTCTCTATTGTAGGGATTTTTTCTATAAGACAAGTTTTTAATTATAAGGATGCCTCCCAAAAATGGGAGGCTCTTGTTTTTATTCTCTAAGTTCCTTACTGGTTCGCTTTCCCTCTCTTATTTTTGTAACACTCCGGTCGCTTACTTTGCCGGACAATTTTTCAAATTGTCCTCAAGAAAAAAATCGGTTCCTCCCTATTTTTTGATTCTCAAAAAATTGGTTGCCCTCCCATTTGTTTTCTTGCAAAGCACTCCCTCCGTTTTTCTTTATTGTTTAAGAGGGCCAGCGAGACAATTTTTAACCATAAAAGGAGGTGTTATGTCTAAACAATCAGCTACTACCCAAAGGATTAAATCCTATAGGAAAAACATAAATCTTTTCTGCTCTTCCTGTTGGGAGTTTAGAAAACATTTTATTTATAAAATTGCTCTGGGTTTGGGCAAGGAGTGTCTGCACTGCGGGCGTAAAGAAATTTATAAGGAGGACAACAAATGAAAACAAAAAAACTATTTTTAATTTATAACAACCCGGATGACTCAATTATCTTATGGGATAAGCAAGGGAAAGAAATCCTTTGCTCATGGGCAACAGATACCCCTATCTCAGAAGTTTTAAAAGATATTGAGACACGACTAATGGCATCCACTCTTCAAAAATATAAAAGTCAATTGACTTACTTATATTCAAGTCCCTTAGCGAATATGAAAATGTCTGAGATTAAGGGAGTGAAGATTGTTGGGTGGCTTAATTGGTTAAAAAAACACCCTACGATAGAAAACAAAGGCAGAAAAAGTTTTGTCCATGAGTTAAAACTTTTGAGCAATGTTTTAAATTGGTATAGGAATTTTCTTAATGAAGATTTTAATGTTCCTATCACCAAGAAGCATAAACAAATGTGTGTCTTTAAACAGAATAAACCCCGAAGGCCGGATTATTATATCCGACCGGAAGATGCAAAAGCATGGGTAGAATGGTTAAAAGAACACAGAAGCAATCCCAGTTATTGGAAGCTTGCAGTCTTTATGCTTTCAACTGGTGCTCGTGTAGGTGAGGCTTGCGGACTAAAATGGGAAGAAGTTGATTTGGAAAAAGGTATGGCCAGAGTAATAAGACGAGTTCGTTGGGATCATCATACCAAAGAAGCTTTTTTGGAAGAAGTAACTAAGACAAATCAATCAGCCAGACTTCTTATGCTTCCTGAGAAACTAAAAAATATTTTTAGGGAAACAAAGAAGAAAGCAAAAAGTGATTTGGTTTTTACGGATGAAAAGGGAGGGTTGATAAGATACAATGCAATTCAATCCGCTTTCAATGCCGGTTTTGTAGCATTAAAACTCCCTTGGCGTTCAACTCACATTTGCCGTCATACTTACGCAACAATTGCTTTGATGACGACAAAAAACATTTCTGCTGTTCAGGCCAGTCTTGGACATACAGAAATAAGAATGACTCAAAGGTATGCAAAAACTGTTGCTCTTTTGAATCATGAATTAGGAGAGAAAACTTTTTCTGTTCTCTTCAAAACAAAGTAAAAATAATTTAGTAATTTTAGTTGTTCTGAGAATTTCTGAGAAAAATC
>JAPPLY010000074.1 GCA_028819305.1 Bdellovibrionales bacterium | reverse complement strand
TCCTTTGGTAAAAAGAAGATATACGAAGATGCTTCATTATAGAGGAAACAGTACTCTTTGAAACAGATATATCTTCCTCATCTCTCACATTTATTAGATCTCAGTCCGGATTATATAGGGGGCTAAAGAGGAATCTCTTTTTCAAATTGTAGAACAGTTAACAATTGCCCGTATCTTATTATCTTTTTGTCATTACTGGAAAGAGAAAAACCAGATAAGTTAAGACGACTTATTTTGTCCTCTGCTATTCTCAAGGCTGTTTCAATGGATGATTTCCACTTTTGATTTTTATTTTTTCGACATACAATTATAATATCCAACTGAATAGGATTTTTTGCTTGAGATTTAGGAGTTGCAACAGACATTTCTGATTTTACAGGATGTGAATTTATAACGAAAAAACCCGATTCTAAAATAGCTTTTATAACAGATTGCCAACCTTCACCCCTAGAATGATGATAAGTAAAAACTAACATTCCATCATCTTTTAAAATTCGGTGACATTCTTGAAAAACATTTTGGAGTTTTTTTGTAAAATTGGTGGAATCATAGTCCTGAACTTCTTCCATTGGACAGCGTGTTGTCTTACTTCCGTTTATGAATCCTCGTGGAACAAGTTGTTGCCATGAATAAAAAAAGTCAGCCAATTCCGAGTAATGAACATTATCAAAAAATGGGGGATCAGTAACTACAAGATCAATGCTATTATCTGGCAAGTGACTTGTAGAAGAATTGCCACAAGATAAATAAACTTTTCTAGATAAAGATATTTTTTTTGTTGGCCATTGTATATCAACTTTTTCAGTAAAAGCAGATGAGCATTGTAAAGCTTTATCTCCTTTTGTCTGATTTATTTCAGTTGGTTTTTGACGATATAATATAGCTCTTTTTATTCTATTTTGAAATAAATTAAAAAATGAACCTGAACTCTTAGGAGTTCCCCAAATATTTGTTTCTATTGGCTTCCTTTCCGGCTTTAGGATATGATGAGAAAATATATGCCTTACTGCTCCTGTGCCTTCACCTTTATAAGAGGCAAACATATTGTTAAACTCAAGCGCACTTGAGAAGGCTAATAGGAAAAGATCACGAATGTCTTTATCTTTTATTTTTGTAATTGAATTATGAAGCCAACCAAGTCCAAGCAATTGTCTATCATTAAAGAAGTCTTTCCACTTTACGAATCCATAATTCATTGCTTGTTTAGTATTATATCCATTCTCTAACTTTAATTTAGGTAAAATAATTGTTTTTCTTTGAAGTTCTGTTTTTAATACTTCTGAAGCTTTATTAAAATCAGCTATATCTTTCTCATTGGTTTTTAAATATTCTTTCTTTTCATCTTTTGTGAATACAAGTTTTCCAAAAAGCCTAAATTTAGGTTTTATATTTTTCCTACAAGAAGAAATGATCGGAAAAATATAATGACAGTCAGAGCATTCTACTTTTGAGTGTTTTACATTCCCTTCGTTGGGTGCAAATTGAAGGTTGCATGAACTACAAATAACTTTTGTTTTATCCTTTGTTTCCAAAAATATATTGCCACAACTTGGACAAAGAATTTGTACTGCAGGTTTTAAATCAGGATAAGCATTTTTAGCAATCACCCAGGAAGAGAACAAATCAGTAAGCATATCACATCTTGGACAATTAGCTTGCATAACCCAAAAGTAGTATAATACATCACAAGGATACCCATTAGAATCAGTAGAACGATACAGTTTGAGTATCTTTCGCCCTATATTTTGTTTTAACTTTTCTAACTCATAATCTGCTTTCTCCTTATTAATTGGGCCAAAAGCAACCCTTACAGATTCAACAGCTACTGGATTAATATCTCTTCCCAAAGCTGTTAAACCTAATTTGTGAGCTTCCCCTATTGTTACACCAGAACCCATGAATGGATCAAAAACACTAACATCTGAAAAATCATGTAAAGAATAAAAATTTTCAGATAGTTTTTCTTTTTCTGAAAGAAGACTACCCAAAAGAATGCCACGAAACACAGACCCTAATCTTTTCGCCCACCATTTGTGAAGATAATAAACAGGACGATGTATTTCTTTTCGCCAGCTTTCTCTCTCAGCTAACTGGGATAAAAATTCAAATTCAAAATTATCTGTTTCAATAAGCCGCATATTGATTTTCCTTTATAAAGTCTTACTTTTTATTTTCAAAAGAATTTAACGAAATTTTCTGAGAGGAAGTGCCTTTTACTCTCCATGCCTGAAAAATATGTTCCTTGCCTTTATTTGAATTTGGTATTTTTTTTGGGATAATTTGATTTGTTTTTAAATTAAAAGAATAACCAACTATTAACTCAGATGCTTCTTTTCTTCTTAACTTACCTACAGATATGATATTTTTATTTTTTTGTGTGCCAGCTGGAAGAATAAGAGTGCATTGATGAGCCAAGCCTTTAACGAGATGAAAAGGGGTTGGCACAACATACATTTTTCTATCACGAATCATAATATCCCCATAGCTGCCAAAACCTTTTACACTTTTGTTTTTATGTATATATTCATGGTCAACATTAAGAAAATCACCGTGACAAATAACAAGATCAAGAACAGGATATTCATCTCCGTCTGGATTTTTAGGATATCTTCCAAATACATAATAAATGTTTCTTCCATTATGAAGTCCTGTTGGAACTTGGCTATTACTATCAAAACTTGTAGAACGACCTGGGTAAGCAAGCCCCTTCAATTCGTAGCCATCTGTTGATTTTACCATTCTAAAATCTGGATAACTATTTCTTCCCCCTATTTCAAAATTAAAGCCCGTTTCTTTTAAACGACCTTTAAACCAATTTTGGAAATGAAATTCTTTATCAGTACTACTTACACGCTGAATAAGAACCCCTTGAGTAATTGCTTCTACACATTTTATAAAAATTGTGATGACTGTTTGGCTCATGAATTTTTAGCTCCTTATGTTGCTAAGCAATAAAACCCTCATTTTATCACCTCTGTTTTTACACCTATTAAACATTTATGGTCAAAAGATTGTTAGCAATTATTTAAATTGTGAAACCCTCTTAAAAGGTAAGCAATATTATATAAAGATGCCTCTATTACTTTCCTCTAAGTGATGATTGTTTTTCTCATCCTCCAAAGAAGCCCCTGGCTAGCCCTCAAAATCCATGTAGCCAAATATGTAGCACCATGTAGATCAAATTTGAAATATCGGGAAATATTCCGAAATAAGTTAGACGAAATGCAAATTGCCTGATTAACCAGGAAACACAGGGGCTTGAAATACCCTGACATTTCCTGAAATATCCCACATGGCTACGGTCAAAAGTCGTGTTTGTCAGATGGGGCGATCGACGGGGCTCGAACCCGCGACATCCAGGACCACAACCTAGCACTCTACCAGCTGAGCTACGACCGCCATATAATATGAATTTATACACCAGGCATTAAAAAATCAACTTTCACCTTAAAATAATAATACGCTTCTATAAATAGGCTACATTTTTTCATGTATAGGGAGGGTGGAGGGGGTCATTGTGTTTTCCATTTAGGTCTTTTCACTATGAAAAGTGAGATTTTTAAGTGGTACTGGTCATATTCATTTTCTATGTAGGTGTTTTCACTGTATTAAAAACAGTATATACTTTTCATGTTTTGAAAATTCTAATTGGTTTTCCATTTATTCCGAGAGTAGAATTCTGTAGAGGTTGGAAAAATCCACCTTTGGATTTAGAATCAAAATTGCTCTACCTGGAGGCTTTGTTTATGCCCTCTTGTATTTATGCCCTCTAAAGAGGAGTGATTTATACTTTTAGTATTGAGAAAAAAGAGTGTTATGAGAAAAAAGATACAATTATTTCAGGCTGATTTTTTTTACAAATTATACCGAGCTAGTGTAGAAAAAATGGTACCCTTCGGGATCTTTTTCTTCTTTTGGGAGAAAATAAAGAGACAATCGGACAATCTCAAACGGGTTGGTTTAAGCCAGAGGAGGGGGGTAGGCAGACTGGGGGTATGGGGTGTTTTGCTGTATTTTACCTTTTCTGGTGTGTACAGTGTAGCTTTAGTTCCTTTTATTGATAGTGGAAAATTATTGAGGCCTGGGAAGTTTGAAGTGTCCCTATACACTCAAATGATTTCCCGTACAAAAGAAACGGATTTTAATGTTTTTGTTCAATTGGATGAAGGTTTTTTTAATCATCAGAATGTCAATGCGAGATATTTTATAGGCATAGGTGAGTCCGGGGCCTTAATGGGTTCTTTTTTAAAATGGATTTTATTTCCAGATTATAAATACCAACCAGCGGTAGGAGCTTCTGTTGGTCTTGCTTATCAGTTATTTCAGTTTGATCTGAAATCACATTATTTTAATTTTTACTTAAGACCATTTTTGAGTAAAGAAATTGAAACAGTTGTGGGGAAATTTATCCCTTATGTTGCTTTTCCGGGTAATATTAGAATTAAAAACTTTTCTCAAGTTCAGTTTCCTTTAAGAATAAGCCTGGGAATGAGGGGGGAATTATTCTTTATTCACTTTCATAAGTTTGATTTTAATTTTGAGTTCAGTACGGATCTCACTGGAGCCACCGCTCCTTATTTTATTATTGGGGCCATTACACAATGGTGATTTTTAAGGTGTGGTTCTCGTTCGCTAATATTTTTTCAAAAATCGGACCGTAGCGCAGCCCGGTAGCGCGTCACCTTGGGGTGGTGGAGGTCGCTGGTTCAAATCCAGTCGGTCCGACACTTTTTCATAAGTCATTGAAATTATTTAATTTATTTATGAACCTATGCATAATTTACGGGATTTTACGGGATTGGGTTTTAAAAAGAGTTTTTTATAGAATTTTTTTTAAACTCTTTGATGAGAAAAAAGGAAAATAACTTTTTACTTGCGACTGTCTTTAAAAATAGCAGAAGCGGTTTGCTCTGCTACATCTGAACTCAAGAGTGCTACAGTCTTTGCATACTGTTGAGTTGTTCTTTGTTCTGTATGTCCAAGGCTGGCTTGAACAGCAGAAAGATTTTTTGTCGTCATTAAAGCAATGGTTGCGTAAGTATGACGACAAATATGAGTGGAACGCCAAGGAAGACCTAAAGCTGTAAAACCATGGTTGAAAGCAGACTGAATAGCATTGTATTTTAAAAGGTTTCCCTTCTGATCTGTAAAGACGACATCATTTAATCTTTCTTTTTTCATTTCTAAAAGAATGTCTTTAAGATTTTTTGGTAATAGTAAAATTCTTGCTGACTGTGCTGTTTTGGTTACATCTTCCAAGGTAGGTGCTTTGTTCCAGTAGTCCCAACTGACTCTTCTTACTATTCTCACTAAGTTTCGCTTAAAATCTACAGCATCCCACTTAAGACCGCAGGCTTCTCCTACTCTTGCTCCTGTAAGGAGCATAAAAGTAGCAAGCTTCCAATAAACAGGATTACTCCCTTTGTTTTCTTTTAGCCATTCCACCCATCTTTTTGCGTCTTCTGGTTGAATAAAGTAATCGGGTCTTCTTAGCTTTTTTACTTTCAGAGCACAAAGCTGTTTATGTTTTTTGGTCACAGGAACATTAAAATCTTCATTTAGAAAATCTTTGTACCAAGTGAGTATGGTGTTTAGAAACTTAAGCTCTCTTCTGAAACTGTTTCTTCTTTTATTTATAGTGACACTGGTTTTTAACCAGCTAATCCACTCTACGACATGAATACCTTTTAACTCAGACATTTGTACATCAGCCAGTGGGCTTGAATAACAATAATTGCTGAGCCATTTGTATCTTTGAAGGGAACTAAAACTCATACGAGTTTGAGCATCTTTCAAGAACTGATCTACACAATCTTTCAGTGTTATCATCTTATTTACATTGGATATGGTCGCTTGAAATTTATGTCTCTCCATTTCATGCCAGAAAACAGCTTCTTTTTTTGTTTGAAAAGTTTTCGTGGAAACACGAACACCTTGTACAAACACTTCAGCTTGGTAAAAAGTCGTTGGTCTGTTTTGTTTTTTGGATCTATGTCTTCTTTTGATTATGGCCATCGTGGTTTCTCCTTTCGGTGTAACCACTCCTGCACACTCCCTTTTAGGAACCAGTGCCTTTTGCCAATTTTGACATAAGGAAGTTTCCCTTGAGCTACCCAATTACGGATAGTCTGAGGAGCTAATTTGAAGATAACCGCTAATTCCTCTACCGTGATCAAATTGTCAAAGAGCCTGTCCTTTTTGGACGAACTGAGCTTGTCAGCTTTTCTAAGCTTAGTCTTTTTATTAACTTTAGACAACTTTACTAGAGCATTGCTGCAATTTAACAGCTTTAATTGTTTTTCACTCTCTTTCTTACCCATTGTTCACCTCTAAATCTAAAAATAAAGGCCCCTTCCAAAAGAAAGAGGCCCTCATCATATTTTTACGATTCCTTCCATTCCTTTTTTTGAGACAGAAGATAATCACCAGTGGAGTTGTGTAAATCTAATTTCACAACATAGCCTTCCTCTTTTTTTCGAGGAAAAGCTATACCACATGGGATAAACTTTTTCTTTTCGTTCCCGTCCTTGTCTGTATAAGTTTTAACACTCAATACATCTAATTGTTTGTTCATAAAAAACCTCCTTCATGGTTTTTAGTTTAATTATTATGTTTAGTTCATGTTGAAAAAGTTTATTTCACAAGCAACCCTCCTTTCTTTTCAAAACAAAATCTTTTCTTGCCTTACACTTTTTCTTTTCCTACTAATTAACTTATCTGATTTTTTTAGCCATGAAATTTTAGGATACTTTCCTAAAATTTTATGGCCTCTCAAAAAAAATCATTCATCATCATTACCACCTAGAACCCAGACCTCCACACCCACATACACCATACCAACCCCGCCAATAACACACATCACAACACAGTTCTAACCACCCTATCTTATCTATGATGAGGGAGGGTGGTTAGAAATGGGTTGTGGCAAAAACCTTTTGTTTTCAAGGGGTTGGTGCTGGTTTGAAAAATCCAAGGTTTAGGTCGTTGTTTAGGTTTTGTTCTTACAAATTTTTTCATAAAACCGGCCTCCAAACCTGAAACAAATCTTCTGTGTGAAAAGCCTTATCAATCAAAATCGCTTGACCTTGAGACAAGCTTTTAAAAACATCAAACTCAATCTTCATCTCTTTTGTGTCACGAACTGTCCCCATTCCTGTCATCTCTTCACTCGTTTCTGTTCCAAAAATTTGATAAGTTTTTTTACGGGAAGAGAAAGTCCCTGCCACTTCTGCCCACTCCTCTGCGTCACTTCCCACATCCTGCCGAAACAAAATTTTATTGATTGTGTTTCCAATAATCTGATTTTTAAAATCAGAACTGAGCTTTGATAAATCAGAAAGCCCTTGACAAAATAAATGAATACCTATCTTTGCCGACCTTGCCATTTTGAGAAAATCAGAAAAATCATTTGTGACAAATGAACCAAACTCATCTATAAAACAGGGACAAAAGTTATATGAAAATTGTTTCTGGCCTGCTTGTATCTGGTTTGAAAGAACTTTTAAATCCTGCAAAATCATTCTTCCAATCTGCCTTGAAATTTCACCATATCCGTTCACATTCATTTGAAAGTAAGCTACTCGTCTTTCTCTTAAAATATCTTCAAGGGAAAAAAAACATTTAGAATGAAAGTTTGAAGGAGATAAAACTTTCCTAAACTCCAGACAGTTTATGGATGAGATTTGAGCCTGAAGCCCAGCTAAGTCTTTCTTTGGAATATCTTGAATTTGCTCCAATATGACTATCAATTCATCTGCTTTTTTCTTTTCCTCTTTACTGGTTGCTGCTTTACTCTTATCTGACAGATCATCAATTAAGTTTTTAACAAGGCTCTTTTCGTTTAAATACTTGTCTAAAAGAGAAAAACTCACAGGTTCATTTAAGAACCTAAAAGCCGATAAAATACCCCCAAGAAATAAAGAGGCTTGCGACTTATAATACTCTTCCTCAAACCTAAGCCCATCCATTAAGCGAGCTTTAATTTGCTCCGCTGTGCCGTTTAAAAGAGGGTTATAAGCAAAGGACTCTTCCGGAAAGGAAAGAGAAAAGAGACAAAAATCATTTTCTCTTCCATAAAATCGGGCTTTTCTTTTCATCTCCAGTATATCTTCTTTTTCTCCTTTGGGATCAATGATAATGACAGGATGATTGTGTTTCAAAGAATGGGAAAGCAGGGTTTTTAAAAGAGTGGTCTTTCCCTGACCTGTAGCTCCTGAGACAATCGTATGTTGGCATCTTTCTTTAACATTTAAAAACACAGGCTCTTTGGAAATAAGAGAAAGCCCGACGGGAGCGGAAAGGGGATTTTCCATAAGCGAGGGGAAGCGATAAAAGTTAAACTTCTTTTTTTCTTTTAAATTATCTACTGTGATTTTTTTAATCTCTTTAGGTCTTTTTGAGTTTAGAGAAAACAGCAAATATCTAAAGCAGAAAATCAAAACAGAGGGGATAGAAAACCATAAGAAGTTTAAATAACTAAAATCCTTTTTATGAGCAAATGAGTAAAGAAAGAAAACTCCGAGAAGCAGACCATAAAAAATAAAAGAGCGGATAAGGTTTTCAAAAATCCCTCCGATTTTGGAACTTGCTTTAATAGGCCATAAAGAAAATTGAATAACAACCCATATAGCCATAATTAATTCTTCAAAAAAATCCTCTATGGTTTTGTCTTTTTCTTTTTTCATTTTGTCCTTCCTTACTTCTTTATTTCTCTCTTTATTTTGTCTCTTCTTTAAGCCATTGGATAAGAGTCTGTCTTCCGTATCTGTGAGAGATAACTTCTTTAACATTTGAATAATGGGAAATAGCAATATACTTTCTATGGCGGAAAGTCCCAGCAAGCCTTTGTAGGCTTTTGATGTGAGTTGCAACATAGAGAACATGAGTAAAACGGGAATTTCTATAATCAATCATTTTCTGAAAATATCGGTTTTGAGTTTTTAGATTCAGCTCTAGCTCCACAGCCAATTTATAACTTTCTCCCTTTATAAAAAAATCAGGAAGAGGTTCATACTTTCCGTTATGAAGGGTGTTCCTTAACTCTCTGATTTGAATTTCAAAGACAGCTTCTTCTTTTAAAAGACTTTCCAGCCTTTCTTTTACAGAAAAAAGCAATATCTGATGTTTTCTTCTCCAAGAACTTGTTTCTCTTTTTATCAGTTTATGCCTGTCTCCCAGACGAACAATAAAATGATTATTGATGAAAAGGCTTAAAGACAAGTCATCAAAAGAATGACTGTTAAGCTTTTCTGCTGGTTCTAAAATAATGTGGCCGGATTGCATAAGTCTTTTAAGGCTTTGTGAAGCAGAAGATTTTGAAGGAAAAAAGTTTTTGCAAATATCTTTGTAAAAACAAAATTCCTGATTTTGCAAAACTTCAATAATGAGTTTGTCTCTTGCAGTTAATCTCATGTGTTATCCGCTGTTTTTCTTTTTAAAAGTTTTTCCAAGTCCAACCGTGTTTTAGGATTCTTACAACCTTCTTTATAAAGATATTCAAGAGGAGTAAGTTCTTTGATGATGTCATCATAAAACCTGCTGTTTGTTTTTGAAAAAAGAGCGTCAATTATAAAATCCTTTATTCTTAAGACTTCTTTTCCTTGTTTCCAGCCCCTTTTCTTAAGAATATTAACAGCCTTTTCTATTTCTAATCTGTCACTATTTTTAATAAAAAACCGGACAGAAACTCTTTGCTCTTCTGTCTTTTGATTTTTCTTTTCTTGCTCTTTCATCGCTCCTCCTTACTTAATGACAAGCTTTAAAAGTTTTATGTTCTTAAGCTCTAAGTACTGAACCAATTTTCTCTTTTCTGTCTCCATAACAGAGAGTTTTCCCACTTTGCCTTTTAAGTCTGTGTTTATAAAATGAATACCTGTTTGAGGAATTTGCGTTTTTAAAGCTAGAGCCAATACAGAGGGAAGACTTTCAAAAAAGTTAAGAGCTATATCCTTAAAGAAAGATTCCTTTAAATCTCCCTCTATAAAAACAGGAAAACTTTCAATAGAGTGAGTATCTCCACTCACAATCACCTCATCAAAAGAAAGCAAAGCTTTATTTGTGTTTTTTACTCCTCTGATTTTTCCTGCAACAACCCCTCTAAACGGATGAACTACAATACCATAAATAGGAAACTCCTCATTAAAAGAGGCAATTACCGGATAGGGTATATTCACCTTTAAGACAGAACCTTTTTTTAGATCAGCTTTCAGTTTTTCATTGAAAACTAAAAAATCTTCATTGTAGGAAAAAGACTTTCGTTTAAACTTTGAGGGGATTGTCTTTTTCCTTTTTTTTTGATTTTTCTTTCGTGCTTTTTCTCTTTTTAACTCAAAAACAACTTCTTCTCCTATACTGAAGGCAGGTAAAGAAGAAAATAGAAAGGAAACACCTAGTGAGAAAATAAATATAGAAGTGAATACTTTCATTTTTCACTCTCCCAGGAGAAATCCAAAATTCTTCGGATTGTAAAATCCTTTCCCTCCCTCAAGCCCCCAACGGAAGGTAAGGGGCTGTTCGGGAGGGCGGATTTTACTTTGAGCGGTTTAGAAGATACATGACCTAATACTTTGACATAATCATAGTGAGTGGCTTTGGCAGGGATGAGGCTAAATAGGAAAACTGTATCTTTCTTGCATTTAAGAATAAGATTTGAAGGCTCAGACCTCCATTTCTTTAAAAGAATATGAACATCTGAAGGATGTAGTTTATCCACTTCCGCTTTTATGTCATTTGGGGATCCAATAAGTGCCTTTGTGATCGGGCAGGGAAAACTAAAAAGACTTACTCTTCCGGGAAACAAGAACACAGTTTCAGGTTTATTTTCTGATGTAAAAAGAAAACGAACGCTTTCTGTCCCTTCCACCGAATAGAGAAAAAGAAACAAACAAAAAAGAAAAATACATTTACTTAACTTCAACACTTGAAACACTGTACCTCCAAGGATTTTCATAGCTTCTTTTGTTTTCAACGAGAGAAAGTAAAATAAGCTTGTTTGTTTCCATAAGAATGCCTTTTTTAAAAAGGTAGTTTCTGATTTTTACTTCATAGTGATTTGTTTTTATTTTTTTAATGCCTAATACTTCAGAGGATTGAATAACTTTGTTTGTCTTTATAAAACCTGCCATTTCCTTAAACTCAGGCTTTTTCTTCTCCCATAAATCCTCAAGCATTAAATCCCCGGCAAGAGAAATATGTCTCTTATAGCTTTTCTCATCAAAGTTAAGAGTAAGACTGATAAAATGCCTTATAAAATTTTCTGTTTCTAAAGGAGCTTTTTCTTCACTTTCTATCAGTTGATAAGACTCACCGATTTTTCCAATAAGAATCACCTGTGATTTGTTTTGAAAGGCTAAGATAGTGGATAGAAGACCCCAAAGAAAAAGACTTATTGTAAGACATATACAAACCACTTCGTTTTTGTAAATTAACCAGAAAAGCTTCATAGTTCATTTTCCTTTTCTGACTGTTTTTTGGAATGAGTATCAGTGTACTCTTCTTTATTTTCTATAAAACTCTCCTTATGGATACTTTCATTAAAAATACTTTGTTGTTCCTCGCTCCTTGAGGTTGGAGAAACTGATTCATGGTTTTGATAGTTTGTTGCAATGTTTTCACTTTGAATCGGGTAATCCTTTGAAAGAGGAGCCCTCTCTTTTATTTCATATGTAGTTTGAGAGGGAGAACTACTTTGAATTTCTTTTCTTGTTTCGTTATGAACATGGCTTTCCTGAGATATATGATTTTCTTTTGAAACACTGTTTTCAATAACAGTGTTATTTTCTGTTGTAGCAGCTTGTTTTTCTTCTGTTTCCTGCTTTGTATTTTGGTTATTTTCCAAAAGATTTGCTGTATCAGGCTTTGTATTTTCTTTTTGATTAAGGGAAAAATCTTCAAGTCCGCTTATATAATCAGTTTCCGGAAGAGGAATATTTTCTTCAAGCTCTGCAATACCCTCTTCTTTTGTCTGAAGAACATTTATCTCTGCCCCTTCATTGTTTATTGTTTCTTCATTTTGAATTTCTTGGTTTTGGGATATCTGATCTGTTTTTTTCAAAAGAGAATAAGCCTGACTTCCTCCCTGATAAGCAAGATTAGCACCCGCATAAGCCATGCCTCCCCCTGCGTAAGAAAGTCTTTTTAAATTCTGAGCTATAGGTACTCTTGAAGCCTTTGATATAAGCCAGATAGGTATAAAAACCTTAGCAAGACTGGCACTTCCGATAATCACATTGTTGGCTAGAGCATTGTCACTGACAGCTACAGTAAAGACAGCAAAATTTACGGAATACCAAAGAAGCGGCCAAAGAGATACAGTAAAAAGCAAGATGAAAAATACTTTTAACGCTCCGTAAGCTCTAAACATTGTACCAAAGAATAAGACATACCCTGCGAAAAAACCTAATACAGACACAATTACTATATAAAGCCCAAAGCTTATCCAATAAGAAAGTATGCCTATCCAATCTACAATACGCCTAATAAAATTTATAAACAGCCCTTCTCCTAAGTTGATATTTCTCCAATCTCCAAGGGAAAGTTCACTGGATACAAAATAGGGGATTTGAAGTGACATTTTTAAAATATCTGTAAAAAAGAAAAGTCCCAGGAATAAAAACAAAGAATCTTTTAAAATATCCGTGAACCCCTCACTTTTAAGCAAGATAAAGCCCAAGGCAATTCTTATAAAAAAAGCCAAAGGAAAAAGAAGCAGAACATAACTTCTCGTTTGATTAAATACTTCAATAATTTTATTAAAAATAGCTGTGTCTATTGGAAAATCCGTCATTTTAAAAAATCCCTAAAAACTTTTTTCTTTTTTTACCTTGTCCATCAATATCCTTTTCATTTCTAAAAGGGTGAAAAACTCCAAAGCCTTTTCTCTTGGAATGGCGGTTAATATAGGCGTATTGCTTGTCTATGAACTCCTGTTCCTTTTTTCTCCTCTCAAGCAGGATTTTTTGTGAGGCGATTTCTTTCCTAAGTCTTCTTAACTCCCTTGTTTGAGAGTCTTCCAATAAAGCTCTAAGTGTTCTGTTTGTTTCTATCTGCTCAGAAGCAGTAATAGATTCAGGACTTTGTGTAATAGATTTGAGTTTCTTTAATAAACCGCTTGCTCTTTTTATATAATCTTTAAAAAAACGAATCTGGCCTTTAATAGAATTGGGGTTGCGATTTCTTATTTCTGCAAAATCCCTTATATCCACACCAAGTCTTTCATATTCATTGATGGTTTTTTGAATTTCATCTAATTCCCGTTTATAAGAGGCGTACTCATCCTCAACACTCCCTAAACCTCCTATATCCTCTAAAGTGTCACCTATAGACTCTAAAGCAACTACATAGCCTTCCACTTCCTTTTTCGCTTCTAAAATCTCAGAGAGGAAAGCTAGACTTCCATACGAGTAAAAAAAGATATTTATTAAAAACAAATTCTTTATATTTTTGCTAAAAAACTTAAACATAGCTCATCACCTTTAAAGCTTTTTCTTCATTGATATTTAAAAGAGTTTTTAATTTTTGCAGTTTATGTAAAAACTCAGGCTCTGTATTAGAAAACACGTATTCTTCTTTTGAGAGTCTTAAAAAACCAAGTCTGGAACCAATAGAGTCTTTTAAGAGAAACTGGGAAAATTCCCCTTTGACTGTTCTTATGTTTTTTATCTTTTGAAACTCTGCATCTGTAAGGGAAAAAGTCTCTTTAAACTTTCTTTTTTCTCCGTCAGAAGAAAAAAGTATCTTAAACTCGCTATTGTCTATAAGGGAAGTATCATTGTTTTGGATTAAGTCTTTTGAGTTTTGAGCAAGCAGGATAAGTGAACCATTTAGCTTTCTCACATTTTTTGAAAGAAGGGAAAAAGTGTTAAAACAGCTTTTGATGAAAAAAGGAGTCTCATCTGAGATAAAGATAAACTTTTCATTTGGGTCTTTGTTTAAAAGCTTAAAGGAAAACTCAGCCATGACTCCTGCAATAATGGCCTTGGCTATATGGGAATTAGAAGCTGTAGAGATATTCTCAAAATTAAAATAAATAAGCCTGTTATCAGAGATACTTTCTTCATTATTGAAGATATTTTCATTTAAGCTGCCTTTGATCCAACGAGCGAGTTTCCCCTTCCTTGGATGTTTAAGAGTTTTATAAAAATTATCTAAAGTTTTTTCTTCATCTCTTCCTGCAAATCTAATAAGATTTGTCTCTAAAGTATTTTTCTCCTCTGAAGATAGAACACTTTCTTTTTCCTCTAAAAACAGTTTTTCAATAAAGTGACTTACAATCTCTATCGTTTCTTTGGAGGAGTTTAAGTTTTTAAAAGGGTTAAGACCGCAGGGGTTTTTAATATCAATGTTATAGGTTTTTCCTCCAAGTTCTTCTACAGTTTTTTTATGGGAGCCTCTGACATCCACAAGGAAGATATAGGCTTTTTCATCATGAAATAAAGACCTTGTTAAGAGATTGGCAAAGACACTTTTTCCTCTGCCTGACTTTCCGATGATTACTCCAGTATGATTTGAATAATCTTTGGAGAAAGGATTGATTATATCTAAGCTGGAATCCCTTCTGTGATAAATGAGGCTGCCTGCGGCCGCAGGCTTATGCAGTACAGTGCCAAAGCGAAGACAGGGAAGGAAACATTTTAGAGTTGAGGATTTTTCAATAAGCTTGTAATGAAAACTATCTCCTGGACTTAAAGCTAATAGAGAACGATAAGCTCCAAAGCTTTCCACACTCCACTCCCCAAGACCTGACAGGCTTTTAAGGCTTGAAGCTATATCTCTTCTTAAATGGACATCAGAGGGCCTTTTCAGTGTTATATGGACTTCATAAGAAAAAAGCTCCTCGCCTGAGAGTTCCACATCACTTAAAGCTCTCTGAGTGTCCTTGTACTTTTCAAAACTGACTTGCCCCCGACCTTCCGCTTCCTCACGGGATTTTGCCTGTAGGGTCTTTTCTCCCTTGGCTTTGGATATTTTCTCAAGGGAAATATGAAAACCTAAAGGCTTTGGTATTTTTTCCAATTTCAAAGCCAAAGTATTTAAGCTTAAAGGGTAGTTACCACTGTTTTTTAACTTTAAAACTCCCAATAGATTCTTACTTGATTTGAGGCCAAGGCTTGATACTTCCAAAGGTGTATAAAGTCCGTAGCAATCCTTAAAAGAAGAAGAGGGAAAAGGCTGATATTGTATTTTGTTTAAAAACCCCTCGTCCAAACTTTCATAAATTTCCGAAAGTCTCTTGATTAAAGCATCTTCGTTTTTTAAAAAACCTTTTTTCAAAGCTTCTTTAAATGAAACTTTCTTTTTATGTTCAAAGTGAATAAGCCCTTTCACATCTAAAAAACCTGTCTCCTTAAGGGCTTTCTCTCTAGAGGAAAAAAAAGAACTATTTTTTGAAGCTTCCTGAAAAAGACTTATTTTCATTCTCACATTTTCAGAAAGAGATTTTAAAAAGTTGTCCAGTAAAACTTCCAGATTATTTTCAACTTCTAAATCCAAAGTGGAATAAGAAAAACTTTTACCTAAAAAGCCAGAACTTGAAATCCAATATTCTTTTTTATCCACATAGGTTTTCATAAACACTCTCTCTTTTCTTTCTTTAGTAAAATAGGTTTCCTTTGGTTAATTTATGAAACAGATAAAAACAGTAATCCCTGATAATGCCCCTTCTGTATTTAAGCCTTATGGGAATTAAAAAAACAGCAGCAGTAAAAGTGAGAATGATAGATAAAATTTCAAGCCCTATAAGAGAGAACAAAAGCTGAAAGACAGTGTAAAAAACCATAAGGCAAAGTAGGTCATCCAGGGTTAAACCAAAGAAGTTTGATTTGATATTAAGAGTTTTAGAAGGATTAAAAGTCTGCAATTTAAATATCTCCTATCTTTTTAATTAAAAGCCTTGTAAAAAAGTGTGAAGATAGTGGAAGCTGCGGCAAATACCACAGTACCGATAATAGCGGCAGAGAGTTTTTCCATACCAAGCCTTTTTGACCAGTAAAAACAAACTCCTGCTACCATCAAGGCCAAAACACCTACAACTGCAATGATTTGCCTAATTTGATCACTGGCGCTTTCCACAGAGGAGAGAAAATCTCTAGCCATGCTGTAACAGGGAAGACACAGAAAAAAACAAACATATACTGTTAAAAGTATCCTGTCCCATTCTACTGTTTCTCTATAAAAGTTTTGTTTCCTGTGACTCGTTTTTTTGTGTTCTAAAAATTTTTGTTTCATTTCTCCTCCTTTTTTAAATAATCTATTTCAGTTCCCTTTTATTTTAGGAACTTTAAGCTCAAACATTTTATTCTTTTTAACTAATCTATTTTTTCCAATGGCTGTCCACTCCTCTACAGGTTGATCTTTTTCCAATTCAAACAAATGCCATTCTCCATAATGGATGAATGGTTTTACCTCTTTTGGAATATCTTTTTTTGTTAAGTAGTTTTTTCCACCGGTGAGGTACTTTATTTTTGATCCGTTATACATAAGACCTAAATCTTCCTCTAAAGTGGATAACTTTTTTTCAAGGTCTTTTGCTTTTCTTTCTTCATTGAAAATTGCCACACTCATAAGGGCGACTAAGAGACCTGCTGATGAACCAAAAAGAAGAGCATTTTTCCCTTTGGCTTCCGGTCTGCTGAGTCCGTAAGCAGCTCCTCCAGCAAATCCAAGAACCGTTGAGCTATAGATTTTTTCTCTACTACCTAACTTAAGTGTAGAACAGGAAGTAAAAAGAAAAATAAACAAGATTGCCTTTATAAAAAGTCTTAGTAACATATTACATTCCCCTTGTTTTGTGCGTTACCTGACAAACCTGCATTTTGAATGTGAACGAGACTTTCAAGACAAACTTCTCCTTTTTCACCATTTTTTCCATCTGCTCCTTTGGGACCTCTGTTTCCCTTTTCACCTCTTCTTGCGAGGCGTGGAAAGTCATACCTGCTTCCACATAGTTCTTCAGAGTCTCTTCCGTTTCTTCCTGGCTCTCCAGGATAGCCTCCAGCACTACCTTTTCCTCCCTTTGAACCAAGTCCGGGAGTGTTCTGAATTTTTGTTAATTGAAAATCTGATAAATGAAGTGCCTTTAGATGAAACGAACCGGAGTCTCCTCCATTTAAACCATTAGAACCAGGAAGACCTTGGCGACCACTGCTACTGGCTTGTCCTCTTGTAGGGGGTACAGCACACACTTCTTTACATTCTTCTACTGCACCCATCACTCTCCTCATTACGGGAAAGCCCCCTATTCCCATCATAGAAAATTCCATAAAACGAGAAAGAGGAACTTCTGTGCAAATCTCCCGATAGATGGCATCTCGTCCGTCTCTTCCGCTCCGGCCGGAGAGTTTTCTTCGCTCTTCTCTGGATATACTTCTTTTTGCTGGAACAACTCCTGCACTTTCTCCACTCAAAGCGACTTGAAGTGTTCCACTTGCTGTTTTTGCTTCAACAAGAATATTTCCTCCATTTCTTCCTGAAGTTTGTTCTGCTGCTTTTTGCTCTAGGGGGAAATTCTGAATGACTGAGTGGTTAGAAAAAAATTCATCAGCGACAATAACCAAATCATGTTCATTGGTTTTAATTGTCGCCATTTCTAAAACAACTTTTGTGTTTTTAATAACTGTATCTTCTGTTAGTTCAAAATCTTCGGCTATAGTAGTAATTTCCTCTTCAGGAATTACTTTTTCTTCTGGTGTATTATCAGTAGTTTCTACAATAATTGTTTCATCTACTGTCTGCTGATTTGCTGGTGCTAGACTGCCTGTTCCAATTCTTGACTCTCCTTTGGCTTTTGGTAATTGACTGTCTTCATCGGAGAAAGACAAATCCTCGCATGCGGATAGAACAACAAAAGCAAATAACGAAAGGAATAGTTTTAAAATTTTCATAAACCTCCTGCCAAAGTTGGTTTCAGGAGCATTTCAGAAAAAATAAAAAAAGAAAAGAGGAGGACTTGATTCTCCTCACCGCGGTGGTAGATTTTGAAAAAAACCATCCCATCGCGGGATAGGCCAATAAAAACACAGTCTCTGATCCCACCGCGGTGGTAGATTCCACAGTCAAATCTACCACCATGGTGGTAGATTCTAGGTCAAAATATCCCATCATGGGATAGGCCCACAAAAACAGGGTTTTGAGAAAAAATACAGCCTCTTTTAAGGGTTTCCGATATTGATGAATATGTTAAATTTATTTAAAAAAATAATAAATAATTATACTAAAAAAAGTAAAAATAGTTTTTCCTTAGCTAAATTAAAACAAGCTGGTTTAATAATTGAGCCAATCAATTCTAAAGTAATAAACAAGGAATTTCTAATTAATACTTCACAGTTCTCCACACAAGCTATACCTTGGATTGGATTATTAAAAAGTGGAATATATCAAATAAAATTTTCTCCGGAAATTCAATCTCAAATAAACTCTGGAATTTTAAATGTAACAGGTGGTGTAGCAAGAAATGAATCAGGACAAATTATAGCTCACGGAAGTAATATCAATCCATTGATAACATTCTCTCCCTTCATTCTTTATCAAATTGGAGTCGTTGCTTTTGGAGCATACCATTTACAACAAATTAATAAATCTTTAAAAGAAATTAATCGAAAACTAGGTGAAATTTATAATTTTCAGTTAGATAAACGATCCTCTCAAATTAATAGTCATTTTCAAGAATTTTCACATATATCTAAAGGTATTATTGAGTTTTCCAAATTAGGTAATGTTACAGAAGTTTCAAATCGTATTAATATGATTAAACACATAAGACTCATGAATTTATCTAATCTTCTTCATCTGCAAAAAAATCTACAAGACAAACAAAGTAAATTAAATGCTTTGAAAAGCTCTTTCTCGTTTACATCTAAGGAAAGGTTCAAAAATTTATCAGACTCAATAACACATTATGGAAGAGATTTAATAGATTATAAACATTCTTTGTTCTTAGATATCGTTTGTACTAAAACAGAAGTTTTCTTTTCTATGTGTAGGTGTTTTGAAGAAACTGAAGATCGATTATCTTCTCAGAAAAACCAAGTGGACTTCTTTAAAAAACAGCTATCTTCATTTGAAACGTCTTTAAATAAAAAAAGTTCAGAAATGAAAGGGTTATTTAATAAAGAACAAACTTTAAAACAAGAAAAAAGTAATATAGAGAAATCTTGGAAGAAAGTAACAGAGGTTATCACTAACTTTGATAAAGTATGTATAGATCACATTCAATCAACTAAAAGCATGGTACAAAATAAAGATAATATTATCTTCCTACATAAAAAAGATTCTATTCCTAAGGATAAAAAGTCAATCTCTAATGAAGATAGATATAAAAAAACCGCTTAATTATATTTTATATAGTTAGAAAAGATAATTTATAAAAACTATTTGTATCTTTCGCTCATTACTGTCCTAATAGTGAGTCACTACAGGCTATAGAAAACATTGGGATACTGCCTCTGTTATCTTCAGAGTTCATAATTCTACGCACTCTTTTGTGAAATTCATGATGTGCTTTCATCAACTCCTGCTGACCTTTTTCATTTAAAGATTCAACCCAATACTGAATATAATTATTTTTTGAGTTATCTGGTTTGTATTGCTTAGCTAAAAATATAAGATGAGTTTTTATAAGTTTAAAAGATAACCCTGTACCTTTATATTCACCATCTGTATTTACTCTATAATGATTATCTTCCTCTTTTAGAAGGAGACTATTTTTTTCAAGTATTCTAAGGGCCCTGATTCCTTGTTTCCCAAACTGATCCTCTATCTCTTCTTCCGTTACTCCCTTATTAGAAAAAGCTAAAATCCAACAAAGAAAAAAATGTTTTTCTGATAAAAAAGTGGCTAAAGCTTTTCCCATAGACTCAAAATCTTCTTTATCCATTGTAAGTTTCAACATTTGAAGTATTTCTTCAGGAAGAGATTTTTTCAGTTCGGGAATAAACTGACTAAGTTTTAAAGCTGTATTTACTGAAGGTTTGGAATACCCATTGAGAAGCCTATTGAATGTTGTGGGGGGAATATCCATTTTTTTTGCAAGAGTTGTTTCGTTAGCAAAAGGATTTTTCTTTTGTTCTTCTTCCAGGTATTCTCTTAAGATTTTTACAAAGCTGTTATTCATTTTAGCCGTCCTTGGTTAAAAGTTGAAAAAAACTGGAAAATATAAGATAAAATAATATCCGTCAATAGTTTTATTTATAAGTGTAAATTTTTTATTTTTGTAAAAAAAGTATGCACTATTGATTTCTTATAACTATGTATTTGTACCTTTTTACTATGATAATTTAACAAAGGCTAAACATTCTTGATAAAGATGTATTTTTTTGTGATTCAATAGTAGATTTTTTATCCTATATATTTCTGAAAATATTTTTTATTTTTATAATGTTCAAGTATTATTACAGATACAAAGCTGTATTTTTAAAAAGAAAAGCAAGTTTTATACATATTAGTTCTTTAAGAATATTTTTCTTTATATCTAATTCTGTCCCTCTAAAAGCTACACAGCACATAACTTCTTTTAGTATGAACTTTGATTTTTTAAAAAATAAATATCAGAGATACTTCAGTGAATACTATTGATAGTGAGTCAGGTATTTTTACTTTCACATACTTTTTAAATATTTTAATAAAGCATTATATAGATAATAATTTAATTATCTATTAATTTTCTGTAGCTATAACCCAACTTAGGGCACGCTATGTTGAAACAGAAGTTCATATCAAAACTTCCCAAGTGCTCTCTTAAATGAGAAAAAATTCAAAAAAACCATTTGAAGTATCGTTAAAGGAATACTTTTACAATGGCGATTGTGTTTAACTAATTCATTAAAATCATTGGAATTAAGCACCTTACAAATAGCCGTGTAACTAAATTCAATATTTACTATATCGACTAATAGATAGAATAATTATAAATATCAATTATTATTAAAGAAATTTGTAGAAACTCCGAAAAAATTTAAACAAGATTCCAAGGAGTTTTCATTCAATGGTTAAATTAATTAAACCAAAGTCTAATACAATTTTTCAAGGTGACAATTTTCCTATTATGCGTGCTATGCCTGATGAGTGTGTAGATCTTATCTATATTGATCCTCCTTTTTTTACCCAACGCGATTATAAAAACATCTGGGGAGATATGGAATCAGTTCAAGATTACAAAGATATCAGAAAAAATGGTTTTACAGACAAAAAAGATTTTTTTGAGAGGCACTTAAAATCTGGAGCTAAAGAATTAGACGCTTATTTAGAATGGATGAGATTTAGAGTCCAAGAATGTCGCAGAATTTTAAAAAAAACAGGCTCATTTTATCTTCACCTAGACTACCATGCTGTTCATTATATGAAAGTAGTGTGTGATGAAATTTTTGGATATAAAAACTTCAGAAATGAAATTATTTGGAAAAGGACTGTTGGAGGTTCAAACACAAGTAAAAAACAGTATGGGGTTACAACGGATACTATTTTGTTCTATACTAAATCAAATGATTGGCGTTTTAATGTGCAATATACCGATTACGATGATTCATATATTAAAAGTCATTATTCTAAAGAAACAAAAGATGGCCGTAAATATCAGCTAGGGGATTTAACAGCACCTTCTCATAATCCGAGTACAATTTATAAATATAAAGGGTATAAACCGCCTAAAAATGGCTGGCGTTGGACGAAGGAAAAAATGAAAGAAATGGATCGGAAGGGATGTGTTCATTTTCCTAAAAATAAAAATAAAAGATTGAGGCAAATAAGATATTTGGATGAACAAAAAGGTGTGCCAATATCTAATTTGTGGACGGATATACCACCAGTCAATTCGCAAGCTAAAGAAGATACTGGCTGGCCAACCCAAAAACCTGTTTCACTATTAGAAAGAATTTTAAAAATTGGATCAAACCCAGGAGATATTATATTGGATAGTTTTTCTGGTTGCGGCACAGCTATGCATGCCGCCCATAATTTAAAAAGGAAATGGATTGGTATTGATATTTCTCCAACAGCAATCAAAGTTAATAAGGAGCGCCTTGAAGACTTGGGAGCTAAAGTTGAGGTCATTACGGAAAGAGAGCTAAAAAAATCTCATAATCTAGATGTCAAACTTAAAGCAGCATAGAAGGATTCGTTAATGACTCAATTAAAATCTTTATATAATGAAATTATAACTACCGATAACCCATCAGAATTTGAAAATAAACTTCATGGTATTCTTAATCTTATTGAACAATCAGCTTTAAATTTAGGTGAAGATCGAGATTACCTCTTGAATACTAAAGTTGAAATGTTTAATGCAGAAAAACATTTTTTACATCCCCATCAGGTGGATGCAGTAATAGGGTGTATTGATGACATTATTTTAAAAGACGAAAAACCATCAGGTTATTGTTTTTTACCGACTTCTGCTGGAAAAAGTTATATTATTTTTGTTTTAGCTGCCCTAGCTATAGGAGATTTTAAATTATTTAAAATCTTAAATGATGCTCGATCAGATTTTCTGTCCAAAAATAAAGAAGCTTATCCTCTTTTAATAAATTTAAGTATGCATTATGGAAAACTAATTGCTAAAAAGAACTTAAATAAAACACAAATTGCTGTTCATGACATTGCTATTCTTGATCAACTCGAATCTGAAGCCAAAGAAGCTTTAGGGCCAGAGATTACTTCAAAGATAATTTTTGGATCTATTCAAAGTCACCTAAATCAATCGAAAAGAGAGGGTTTAAAAAGTTTAATTGTTGATGAATGTCATTGGGGAAACGCCAGTGGTTATTTAACCATTCAAGGGTCTTTAGTACAACATATTAAAGATAATGATGGAAGAGCCATCGGATTTACAGCTTCCCCTTATGAAAACCCTGATGGCACTTTTCAAAAAACCTGGTCCCGTAACAAAATTTGTGGAGATAAAGATTTCAATTATTTTTTAGATAAGAAAATTATTTACCCTATCCAACTTAAAGAGGTGAACTTGCAAAATGCTCGTATGGATTATGAAGTCGGTGATGAAGAATTTGATATCCAAGAATCAGCACCCGTTATAGAATTTATGACACAGAATATTCTCTCTACAATTGGTGGAGAGATGCAAGGTCCATCTATGTGTTTCTTTAATGCTTTTATCATTCCTGATATTATTTCTAAGATTAAAGAAGTAGATAAAAATAATATTATAACACCTTATATAAAAGTTTATGGATCGGAGGGATCTGGATTTATCGAAAAGTGTGTGAGTTTGTTTGGAAAGGAAATAGTAGCTACAGAAGAAGACATTCAAGCTTTGAAAAAAGGGAAAACTTACTTTCTGATAAGTAATCAAAAGCTGCTTGTAGGTTTAAATGCTCCATACTTAAGATATGTATTTATCTCTCCAACAAATTCTAAAATTAAAATTCTTCAAGGTATTGGTCGCTTAATGAGACCTTGTTCAGATGTAAATCAAAAACTGGCTGTTCTTTACTTAGCCAGTTTATCAGGTAAAAAAATGGACCTTGGTGAAAAAACAGGAGAAACAAAAGAAAAAGAAGAGTGTAAAACCTGTGGACTTAAAATATGCGATTGTCCTTGTACAACTTGTGAATTACCAAGAAACACTGAATGTGAATGTCCTAAAACTTCGTATGTATCTAAATCCATGACCTTAAGCGAAGCTTATGATCTTCCGAACAAAGTCTTTTACAAAGATATAGTTGGCTTTAGAGACTTCATAAATGAAACTCATGTTCACAATACGAATATGGTGTACAAAATTCCATCAACTAAAATTGATTTTGAAGGAACAAACCCCTTATCTTTAATAGAAGAAGCTCGACGGTTAAGATCTCTATGTTATGCTGCCTATAAAAATGAAATACTCAAGCGTGATAAATATCACTGTGTAGACTGCCCTGAGGGAGTAAGTGGTATGGGACAAAAATCTTTGGAGATTCACCATGTTCACCCTTATAGATTTGCGGATCTTCATAAAAAATTAGGTTTTGATGGAACACTAGCTTGGCATTCAGATTCTAAAAATTGGAAATACTTAGTAACTCTTTGTAATGATTGCCATGATGAGCGCCATGGAAAACATGAAAAAGAAGACGAGGTTGCATAATGAACAGCCTTATATGTAAGACATCAGATATAAAAAAGGAATTAAATTACAAAGGTATCTTAAATGATTTTAAAAAGTCTGAAGAACTTATAAACTATCTTATTGAAAAAAGAAAAATTGTATCTATTGCAAACCCTCATCAAATAAATAAATCTTTATTTAAAGTATACAGTAATCATTTATTCAAATTGACTAAAGAATATTGTGAAGCAAAAAATATAAAATCTTGGGAGCATTTTTGTGCACAGCCTGAAACAAATAAAGTTACTAAAATTTTATGGTCCTTTGGCATTAAAGGAGCTTACTTTTCCTCTCTTGAAGAACAATCTAATACATTAGAACAGTCTACTGATGAATCCATCAGCTTGGAAGATATTCATTATATCGCAGAAGTTCATTATGGTTTTAAGGGGTCAACAAAGGCCCTACAAAGTCAACTCCAAAGAGACTATGGCAGCGTTGCAGAGTTTTGTTTAGAATACGGACTGCCTTTAAATGCCAGCTCTTGGGAAAAATCAGAAACAGCCATTAGAGTGGCTAAAAAGATTGGAAGTATAAGTCAAATAGAAAAAAAATCCCCAAGCTTACTTAAATTCTTAGAAACCCATAAACTGTTAGAGGAGTTAAACTTACCAATACATCAAAGTGATTTTTTAATTTATTCCCTTTTGTCCTACGTTTGTAATACAGACAAAGACTTATTTACAACAATAGTAGAACAGTGGTTTATTATATCAAACTATGGAGAACTATCTGAAGATATCCCTGATGTAATTCTCAAACTAAAAGACAGTTTAAGCCCTCAAGAACTCGGTATATTATACCATGATTTACAAAAAGTTTTATCCTTCAAGGAAGATTCTCACGACATCGAAAAGATTGTGGATATGGCGTTTGAAACATGGCAAACTAAGATGGTATCATTTGCTGAACAAGCGAATGTCTTTTCAAAAAAGTTATTTAAACCAAATACAGAATCTCAAGCTATTGGATATTTAATTTTTCAAATGATTTCTATTGATGGACAGATTCATCATGATGAAATCCTACAGTTTAGAAACCATTTAAGTTCATGTAAACCTTTTAAAGCGAGATCTGTTTTAGCTGGTGTTAATTTTTCTCTTCACAATAATCAAAGAAATTCAATACTAGATTTTGAACATCTACTCGGAAAAACTAAAGAACGCGAAGAAGCGATATTGAATTGTTGTTCCTATTTAAAGAAAAACAGCTTGCCTGCTGTAATTGAACAGGTTTTAACCCTTTTAAAGATAATCATGAAAGCTGATAATTACATCCACAAAAATGAAAAGTGGTTAATGGAACTTATAGATAAAAATCTAAATGAATCAAACCAAGCTGCTTAATATATTCTCTTTCATCTAATTTATAAAACTGAAGTTATTCATTCTATTAGAAAATGTCATTATTTAATTCTTAGGAGAATATGAATTTAGATAAACTTTTCTTGAGAGTATAAAACAACATTCTTTCTACCCTGCTAATTTTTCTTCTTTTAATTTAACATCCAATATATCTCGCCAAGCTTCGTAAATCATAACCATAGCGAGAGTGTCCAGTTCGCAGTATTTAAGCAAGGCTTGTTCCAATTCCTTTTTTTCATACTCGCTTATCTCACTAAATTGCATCCTTCCATAAGCTGTTAAAGCCGCTCCTCCATTGGATAACTCATCTTCTTCTGATAAAAGATTCATGTTTTTATCTGATACGTCCTGAAACATCTTAGGTAGCTTTTTATAAGGATCAACAACATTTCCCTCTTTCCATTCAATCCATTTCCAATCTTTAAAGTTTAAACTTTTTATACCTTCTGGAGAACCATAAATGGGCTGGCTGTATTTTTCTTGCAAGAATGCTGAAAAATTTAAAACAGCAGGAAGAACTTGCTTAATGGAATTTGAACCTTTGGTATAAGGATCATAGAAAAACCTTTTTACCAATTCACACATATCCACCATAGACCTTTCTCCCTCCCATTTTTCAGAATTTGAACTATTGGACTTCGTAATGGATTTTATAAATTCACAAAGGGTCTTTCTATCTGGAATATCACTTGGATCATCTATCAACTGACGATAGATTTTATTTAAATATGTGTTCTCATGACTGGCATATCTAAAAATAGTACCATTGTCTTTTTCCAGTTCACTCTTTAATTGTCTGACAAATTCATAGTTAGGAAATATTCCTTGCTTTGTATTGAGATATTGGCCGGCGTGTTCCACAGTGCCATCTTCCCGTACTATATGATGAGAAAATTGAAAGGCTATTCCTTCATAGGGTTTGCGGCCTTTATTAAAAGGGAAAGCCACAGAGCTTGTTTCAAAATCAATAAAGTGAAGTGGGAATATCCATTTATCCATCTCATTTTTCATTTCTTGAATATCTAAGAAAGGTTTTGTTTCTCCTCTCTGGGCCATTTCCACCTGAAGCCACTGCCTTTGACTGGTAGATATTCCTGGTTTTTCATCTTGTTTTGGGGAAATATCATCTTCGTTTAAATCAATGAGTTTTATTTTTCCTTTTTTTATCAATTCATCTTTCTTTCTAAAGTTCCATATTTTTAAAACACTTTCATCTTCAAAATCTTTATTAGACCAATTAAGCTGTGATGACCAACACTCTTTAAAACCATTTTTAAACCCATTCTGTTCGTCCTCCTTTGAACAGGTAAATTCACACTTCGCACATTTTGAACTGATATCTGATATTATTTTTTCGTCGCTTTCATATTTTGTAGCTAAAAAGGAAACCTCCTCAAAAAAGTTTCTCTCTTTTTCTTCCTTTGAATCTATGCCACCGTAAATGAGTTGAATAACTTCATCTACAGGAACTTGTACCAGTATTTTCTTATTTAAACACTCTTTAGGCAAGGTATTGGAAACCTTTATTCCTTTCCTGTTATTTGCTTCCCTAATGACTTTGAACTTTTGATTTAAGCCTTCAATGGGACACTTTGCGTTCTTATCTACCATCATTAAAAATGATGTAATAGATGCGTTAGGGTAGGCACTTGTTAAGACATATTTTTGAAAAGCTATGTCGTAGAGATAAGACTTCCAACTGGATTGTATTGTTCCTTTTTTACTTAGAAATGGTCTTTCTTCATTTACATCAAAGGATTTTGACTTTACTTCGATAAGCTGAAACTGATTTCCTTTTTTAACTAAAATATCAATTCTTATAAAAAGATTTTTGAATTTGATAGCAGGTTCATAAATAATGACTTCATCTTTTTTTAATAGTTCTAGTGTTTGTTTCTCTGCTTCTTCATAATCAAGAGTTGTAATATCATGTCCATTAGGGAAATACAGCTTTGCAAGCTCGCCCACTTGATAACCACCATCTGCAAGGGCAGCAAGAAATTTGTCATCCATTTTTTGATTTGGATACTCCGGCTTTTTTGTATAATAAAGTTTTGTCGGGCACTCCATACCAAGCTTAAATCGTGATTTTGTCAAATATCGCTGGCTTTTCATTTTTCATCCTTGCTAAAGTGAATAGATGTTTTATAAGATTATAGAGAACCTAATCGGTACTTCTATTAAAAATTATAATTAAAAGATATATTTAGGTATATTTTTTTATATATCAGTATCTGAATCTATATAAATTAGGGTCGTTGACTTTTGGATATTCATATCTTTCATATATTTTTCTATCCATTCATCAGCCTCAGGTACCTCAAAACCTTCAGGTTTAATTGTAAAATGCAACTTAACACTTTTAATATATTTATCTGGTTCTTTATTATTTTTTATTAAAGCTTCTTCAAATGTTTTCCATTGCTCATCTAACATTTGTAATTGAATAGACAGCTCTTGAGTTAGTCTATCTACGCTGTTTTTATCTTGACTTAAATACATAGAACAATGGAACACATCTTTTAAAAAAATGTGAAATTCTTTAAAAACATTCTTTTTTATCCAAATATCAAATGATGGGTTACCTCTTATAATAGAATTATACCCATAGATGATCTTAAATTTATATCTATTAATCTTATCCATAAAATCAGACCAGATATTGTTATTTTTAATAGAGTTATTTTTTATAATAGCTTCTTGAACATATTTTCTATTTGTAATAATAGGTAGTCCTTTAAGCCTACTAATTATATAGGTAATCTCTGGTGTTCCACCTTTTTGAGAATTGAACTCTTTTTTCCCAATATCTTGATCCAAAATAAAAGGATCAGTTTTTCGTAGACGCTTAAAATACTCTATCATTATTTGATCAATATTAGTACTGTCCTTATGTTTTTCAGAAAAGTTTTTTTTAATAATATGATAGTACTCATCATGCTTAAGAAAGGATTTAATATTAGGATGTCTGGCAGCTTGAGATAGAAATACTTCATGAGCTTTTTCTTTTAAAAATTTCTCATCTTCACGAGGTATGCTCACATTATGGAATGTCCCTCATATATGGACAGTTGCTAAGCATCAAGCAATGCGTTAAAGTC
>JAPPLY010000035.1 GCA_028819305.1 Bdellovibrionales bacterium | reverse complement strand
TAAAGAGTATAAAAAATGATGCTTACTCACTGTCCATTTTTCAGGGACGATCCAAACAGTTTTACCGGAGACATAGGTTACACTTTTACCTTTTCAAAGGAGGTACCTATGCCATGGAAGGAAAGTTCAGCAATGGATGAGAGAACAAAATTTATATCTAAACTGCTTCAAGAGGAAAAAATGACCATACAACAGGGGGAGTTATTCCAGAACTAACAACAGCAATAATAGATATAGGATGGAGTTATCCATTAGATCAAAAAAATCGCGAGCTACAAAAAGGAATAGATGGACATAAAAATTTTGATGAGGCAAGAAAAGGGTAAATTTTGCATTATAAACGTTCTTACTTTGTCAGCTTCCACAAGTCTTCGCAGAAAAAATAATCAATGGTTTTAATATGCTTTTTTAAAAAATTTTCGGAGATCATATTTGGTCTTATATCGCAATAATAGACACCATCTAAAGGGTTTAACTTAATCGTATATCCTTTGAAATGACCTGATAAAAAAGTAGAGTTAATACCATACTTGCGCTTTGATTTTGTTTTCTTTCTTTGAACATCATTTAAAAAAACTGCAATATGAGGAACATAAGTCCCAGTAAGCTTTGAATATAAAAACTTATCAATAAATATCTTGTCAATTCTGTCTTTACTGGATGTTTTAACTGAGCCAATAATTTTTAAAGCAGTTTCTTTTTTTATTAACAGGTCATGTTGGTATTTCATTTTAAAGAGAGTTTTTCCAGATTTTTTGATCGGAATCTCAACCCATTCAGAGGAACATTTAAAACCCATTTTATTGATAAAGAGACGAATAAAAAGTTCAAAGTAATCCCCTACCAATTTTCGTGCTTTATTAGATTCTCCAACAGGCAGAGCATCTAAACAAGCACCAATTGTTTGCTGAGTAGTATAAATGCACTTCTTTAAGTTTTCCCTATTTGTCTTATTAGCTCTTTTTATTTTATCTTTATTTTTTAACAGGTTTTTTATCTTTGAAATTACTTTTGGGTACTCATTTATAGAAAGAAATAAATCAGAATTTATTGGTCTTGATATTTTATATCCTCCATCTTTTTTATATTGAAAGAATGTATAGTTTATTTCATTTTGGGCAATAATTTTAGCCTGTAAACCTGTCTCAATAAATTCTAAATACTTATTAGCAAAGTTGAAAAAATCATCAAGACTTTTGAAGTTGCCTTTATCTGTGGATTTTTTAAGAAGACTTTTTAAATTTAATGTACTCAACGAATACTCTCTCTTCTTTCTGTATTTCTTCTATCAAGTTCAAACCATTCTTTTTCTGTTCTGTATATGACATTTCTTATTCTATGAATAGCCCATTGATTGTATTCTTTGGAAATATCACATCCCATCCATTTTCTACCAAGTTGTTCTGCGACAGTCACTGTAGTACCTGCACCTGAGAAAGGATCAATGACAGTATCACCAATTTTTGAAGATGCCATTATAAACTTTCTTACTAATTCTTCAGGCTTTTGTGTTGGATGAGGAGTTTTTTCTTCCATTCCATTACAAGTTACGGGTACTTCTATAACATCCTTCGGCTTAGCTCCCAAAGGATGAGGTCGCCAACTAGCACTCTTTTCTTTATTGCTATATTGACTCGTTTTAGCCTGTGGATGTAAGGGGTATTTTAAAGTATGTTTTCCATAAGGAACTCTAATATAATCTGTATTCAATTTTGTTTTTTTTGTTTTTCTAAGATGGATTATACTTTCATGCGATCTCCCCCAATCACTTCCTAAGTTAGCTTTATTCTTATAAGACCAGATGAGCCACTTACATGATTTAAAGTATAACATGGCAGGATGTTTAATATCGGACAGGATTTCAGAAAAACCACATACATACAAAGAACCATCTTTTTTTAAGACCCTGCTTGCTTCTTTAATCCACTCAATAGACCATTTAATATAATCTTCTTGAGAATCAAAATTATCCCAGTTTGCTTTTTTAATATTATATGGTGGATCAGCAAATATTAATTCAACAGACTCATTACCAAGAGTGTTAAGCCATTGTATAGAATCCCCAAGAAATAAATTTCCATTTGGATGTTTAAAATGTAGCTGTAATTTATCAGAGTTTTCTTTTACTTTGTATTCTTTTCCTTGATTATTGAATAAATTCCTTTGTGTTTTTTCAATAGAAACTTCCATAACTTTTTCCCTTTGGTTTTCACTCTCTGGACAAAGAAGCTTAACAATCTAATACACGATCTATTTAAGGATGATCAGAACCTTTTGGTTTTTTTCTAAAACCATTAATATAAAAGAACACCATTAAGAGGTATACTTAGCCTCCATATGTACTGGATTTTCTCTTAGCTATCAGATTAAAATTAGAAACATAAAAGGAAAACTAATGTTGCAAAGTATAAAACTTAAATATAGACAGGTCTTATTGCATAGCATAAAATAGGCATAATCAATTTATAGATAACGAATTAGAGTATAATGTAGAGTAATATTATTTAATCCCTTTTAAAATGCCTTTTTTAAATTATAGAAAGCAGTGAATGCTCTTTAGCCCCCTATATAATCCGGACTGAGATCTAATAGATATTAGCATATTC
>JAPPLY010000046.1 GCA_028819305.1 Bdellovibrionales bacterium | reverse complement strand
GCTTGACAGATTCACGAGGCTTGACAGATTCACGAGGCTTGACAGATTCACGAGGCTTGACAGATTCACGAGGTTCAGAGGTTGGTATAGATGGTTTTACACCTCCGGCTTTCATAAAAGGCACACCAACAAAAAAGTGAATTATAAAATCACCAACCTGTATTTTATCACCGTGTTTTAATGTTGACTCTAATACTTGTTTGGAATTAACAAAAGTGCCGGTAGGAGAACCTAAATCAGAAATATAATACTGATCTTCTCTTCTTTCAATTAAGGCATGCCAAAAGCAGACACTAGAGTCCGCCAACACCAAAGAAGGTCCATCAGTACTGCTCCCAATACTGACTTGATCCGACAGGAATTGACGGCTGGTAACTAGCTGTTCAGAGTGATACACTTTTAAAAATATAGGTTGGCCGGTCAAAATACCTCCTCTATATCATTATAAACCGACTTGTCTCTCATCTTAAAAAAGATTCCATTCTATTGTCACTGACATATATAGAAAGAAAGTCCTGCACAATACCAACTATATTGTCTTCACTTTTCTTTCCACAAGGCAAATGTTTATTAGTAGAAAAATATAATTTCAAAAGAGGATAAATAAGCTACTTTAACTCTCGGGCTGTTCTTCTCATTTCCGGTAGAAAGTTTTTTCTAAACTTCACTAACCGTCCATAGTCCAGTTGTTTCTTATGAAATAAATGAAAAATGCTGGGATTAGAAACACCCCCTTCCAATAACTCATCCTGAAAATCAATCACCACTCGCTTCTGTCGCTTTTTTTGGCTTTTCTTAGCCACTGCTGTACCGGAAAAACAACACAGTGCTACAAACCAAATACACAATAACAACAACCTACAATGCAACGCTTTATCTTTGTTTCTTTTATTCATAAGAATATTCCTCCAATAAAATCCATTACTTTAAACTTTATAAAAAACTATACCCCTTCACGAGGTGGGGGTGAACCGATTCCCGCTTCCGCGGGAATGACAGATTCATGAGGCTCAGTACGATCTTTTAAAGACTTTTTGCTTTCACCTCTTCCTTTATGAAAAACAAGTTTTCTTGCATATATAGAACTTAAGTAAAAAGAACGATCATTCTTATACCGAGCTAGTATAGAAATAGTTCCCTTCAAAACCGCTTTCCCTTTTTTTAAAAACTCTTTTAAGGCCTTTATATCTCGAGCATAGCGTCCCGACTTATCCATTAAGTCTGCTTTGTTTAAAAAGGAATAGGCTTTATCCTTATCTTCTAAATCCCTTCCCAGGAGTATAGCATAATTCAGAAGCAACTCCACGAATGAAGGGTTATTTTTAACTAATTCTTCAAAAACATTTCTTGCTTTTCGAAATTTTCCAGACCAGGCTAAAGCGACAGCATAGTTATTACCTGTTTTTACAACTTCATAATGAGTTAAGGACAAATATTGCCTGGCCCTGCTATAAGCCAAACTCAAATGGTCCAAAGCCAAGTCATACTCATAAGCCTGCATATAGAGAGTTCCCAGGTTAGCCGCTGAGGCATAGTTACTGTACCTATACGATAAACTCTTTTGAAAAGCCTCCATAGCTTCTTTTCTTGTACCTTCTTTTAAAGCAATAACCCCCAGATTATTATGAAGAGACGAATTTTCCGGATGTTTTGTCAAAGCCCTAGTAAAAATAATTTTTGCTAACGGAATTTTCCCTGTATTGAGATAAAAAACCCCTAAAGTATTTAAAGCCTGGATATTATCAGGATCTTCATTTAAAATTTTAGAGGTCAGCGCTAATAAAACATCCTCTTTTTTATTGCTTTTTTTTAGAGAATCCAGCTGCTTTAACCATTCTTTCATCTGTTGCTTTTTATGACTGGCCCGCCTTTCCTCCCTTTCATTATCCCTTTGTGAGCTTTCTTCAATAGCCTCATCCTCATCAATATCATCCTCATCAATAAACTCCGCAAACGGGAACCCTGAATAAACAAAGAACAAAAAAATCAATAAATTTTTTATTTTCATAAACCACCTTTTATTTATACCAAGCAAGTTAGGGTTTTCCGTTTCCCGCTCCCCTCAAACCCTGCCTCCACACAAAATCGAGGATGGTGGAAAGAAGCTTACAGAACCCCCCCAAAACCCTGTCCCCGCGAAAGCAAAAAGTGAGAATCCTGTCTCTAAGAACGCGAGGATCAAACAAGATCCAACATACATTTCTTCTTTCCCCTTATCCTCCTGACCAATCATACAAAAAAAGGGGAAGGACCTTCTTCCTCAAAAGAGGGTTAACAGCAATAACAGAGTCCTTCTCTAAATCACTTAAACGAACCACTGCTTTTGTAAGCCACTCTTTATTATAAGCATTCATTTTACGCGACCTACTAACAGCCAGTTTATAATTTTTAACAGCTTCTTTTTGAAAAGGTAAAGCTGTCTTCTTTAAACCATCTTTATATTGTTTTATTTCTTCTTTATTCAAACCCTTTGGAAGAGGGGAATTATAAATAGCATCTCCTATATGCTCTGATGCCAAACCAATCAAAACAAGAGAAGCCACCACCTGATAACCGCTATCAAAACGAATCACCTGCTTCAGATCCTCTTTTAGTTTATTAAATAGATTAAGTTTTTTTTGTACAACCTGCTGCTGTCGCTTAGGGTTAGCGGGAATCCTTATTTTTATGAACTGAACATAAGTATCATAAATGAGATAGAACTGAGCCTGAGCGGCATAAAACACACCAGCCTGATTCTTCCTATAAAGGTTGACCGTTCTTCTATACCATGTCTTAGATGCCTTAATTTCCCCTCTTGTTTTTTTAATCTCAGCTATTCTAAAAGCCGCTTCTACAAGAGCTTTTTTATCAGAAGAGCCTCTATTGAGAAATTGATTATAATAAGATACGGCTTGAGTAGCCTGACCTCGCCGCTTCTTTAATTCCGCTAATAAATAGAGGGCTTGTGTTTTTTCCGCTTTTTTGCTTCTTTTGAAATATTCTAAATAAGCTTGTTCCGCTTGAGTGTAACGATTCAGCCCATCATATATAAGAGCCGCATTAAACCAAAAATCGGCTGTGCTCTTGTCTTTTGGAAAAGAACGAGCATAAAGAGAAAAAGCCTCCGCCGCTTTTCTATACTGACCTGTTTTTTGATAAAGCATAGGCATATCCTTTAAAACAGTGGATTTAATTTTACCCCCACCTCCACTCTGCAAAGCCATCTTATAAAGAGAAATAGCGCTTAAGGTATCACCACTTTTTTTAAAATTGATACCCGAATTATAATAAGCCGTTCCCCTTAAAGGAGATCGAGGGTGGGTATCTGCAAAATCTTTATAGAGTCTAGCACTCTTGAAATATTCTTTATTTTTAGCCATATCCTCGGCAGATTTGAGTGAAATTTGACTTAAAATTTTACGAATCTCTCGAGCTGATCCTGAATTAGCGATCATTTTATTAGCTAGTAAGTCTTTAGCCGCTTGCCTTAGTCCTTTAAAATCCTTCGTAAGATTATAAATATCCAAAATCAAATTAGCGGAGTACTCCGTATATTTACTAGATGGATATTTTTTTATCAAATACCAAAACTGGGCCAAGGCTTCCTTATGATGGTTAAACTCATAATGAAGAGAGGCCATTTTATATAAAATAGCGGGCACATTAGAAGATTTCGGAAAACGGTTAACATACATATTGGCCACTTTTTGAAAATTATGAATAGGTTGCGTAAAAGGCACACGACTGACTTTTTTACCCACTATTTTCCTGATCTGTCCGGAAGAGGGTAAAGTTTTTTCAAAAGTCAAAACACTATTCAAATTAGCTGTTTCGTAATATTTACTCTTTGGAAAATGCTCTACTAAGTATAAATACTGTCGAGCAGCAGAGTTATATTTTTTCAAATCAAATAGCAGCTCTGCATAGAAGAATCGCATTTCATGCGCTTTTTTAAATTTTCCGAAATGGTTATTATATAGCTCATAACTAAAAAGAGCTTGTGTTTTAGAAACAGGACCTTTTGTTTTACGATACGATTGATGCATACGAAGAGCATAGTTACGCACTGTTGTTTCCATAAGATTAAACGCTTTTTTTATGGCTTCTTCCTGACGCCTGTTTTCCCGCGCCCAAGCACTTCCCGGTCCATACCTCACTATCCAATCTTTCAGCTCTTTTAGGAAAATCTTCCGATCACCCGCGTAAGTATAAGCGCGAATAATCTGATATTGATAATCATAAGCCATAAGAGATTCTGGATCCTCCTCAATCAGCTGCTTGAAAGTAACACGTACACCTCTGAGATTGCCATAATCCAAATAAATATAAGCTAATTCTTTTAACATCTTAAGGGCACGAGTAGCACTACCCGACATTTTTTGAAAATAAGGTAGAGCGCCTACAGGAGTTTTTTTTGATTGACTGTAAAATAGAACTAAATCACCTAAAGCCTCTGATGCAAAATGCACGCGCCCGGCTTCACGGGCGCCTATACTTTTTTTCATCTGTTGGCGAGCCCCTTCTCTGATAACCGCCTCCAGATTAGCAATAGCTCTGTTAGTTTGCCCCATTTTCAGACGACACCAGGCTAATTTGTATAAAGCAAAAGAATAGAGCCTTAATTTGCGATTAGTAGCTATCTTTCTGTAATGAAAGGCCGCTTTTTTCCAGCGAGACTTATTAAAATAATACTCCCCTAACTCAAACTGTACATCATTGATATACGCACTCTTTGGAAACCTTTTTATTAAATCTTCATAACGATCACGCCCCTTGTCCAATTGCCCTTTCTTAAAATAAGCCACTCCTAAAAAAAACAAAACCCGGTCCATATTTCTATCTTTTGGAAATTGCCGACGATAGGTTTCAAACAATTTAATAGCTTTGTTGATATAAAGATAAGTAGATCTTAAATTTATACGAGGTTTTGTTTTTCTTTTTCTCTGTTCAAATAAACGCATCTCCTGATCGTATTTCTCATATAAGCGATATTCTATCAAACGAGATTTTTCAATGTATAAACTACCTAAACGTAAACGCAAACTACGACGCTTATCCGTTTTTAATAACTTAAATAAAAGTTGAATTTCTTTATTAATAGTGGACTCTAATTCGGCCTCATCCGTTCCCACTTCAAAATATTTTCTAAACTGGCTAGGAGGCTCCGCTATTTTAATGACCTGGCGTTCAATCTTTTTGATAGTTGTACGAGCTTTAGGAACAACAGCCCTTTTCTTTCTTACTCTAAATTTTTGTACTTTTTTTCGACGGGAGGCGGGAAGCCGTTCCATTTTTTCATCAGTATTTATTTCTGATGTCACACCTTCTAGTCCTGACACTTCTTCCATTTGTACCAACTGACCTGTTGTGTCCAACTCTTTATCTATAAAATCCAACTCTCCAGGGTCATCAAGCATAGCCACCCCATGCCAGGTAAAGCTAAAACTCAATACAAAAAATACAGTAACTTTAAATACTCTCATTATTTAATAACCCACTTATTAAACTATACCAAACAGGTAAAGATCCCTCATTTTCACAGGGACATATTTGTGTACTCCTAACTCCGTTCACCATTGGTAAGAAACCTCCCTTGAGAAGCAGCTTACAGAAACCACAAAATTCTGTCTTTGTAAAAGTGGGGACCAAACAAGATCAGTATAATATAATATCTTTATTTTTTACAGCTTCCTTTGCCTATGTAGTGATAATTCCCCAACTCATCTAACCAGTACTCACCTGTAAAAGCCCAATATTCATAACCATTTTGTAAATATACACTTCTATCCCATTTTTCAATACTCACACCCGTCGTGCCCTTTCTAGCAATTTTTTCTTTTAAAAAATCTCTTTTACTTCTCAGCATTTCATAACGTAAGTATTGTTCCTGATTGAAAAAATCCTTCAACTCTGCACGAATAGATTTTAAATGAGACAAAGCCTGCAAACCCGCTTTCTTTTGAGCGTTATTTAATCTTTTCTTTACCAGTTTCATAGAATATTTACCCACCATAGATCTTCTCCACGAATAGGGCAGACTGTAAACTAAATCTCTTTCTTCCTTTAATTTTGTAATATAGTGATGAATAGCGGAAAAATCCCCTTCTCTTAAAATCCGACGAGCCACAGGAACAGGATACTTAACCAGACGCCCTTTACTTTGCTCATCCGCAGAAAGCACCAAAGATTGGTAATAAGTTTTTGCAGAATACCGACGAACCACAATATTATTTACATTGGTATAAACAGGTCTATAAACCCGATGAAATAAACCTAGTACCTTTTCCATTTCGTAATACTTACAAATATACAAATAAACAATAGCACGCAATAAAAGAGACTCAGGTTGATAATAATCTTCATAATAAGAAGAGTGCAAAGTTTGAAAGTTACTGAGAGCGGAGCGGAGCTTACCCGCTCTGAGAAGGGCCCAACTCTTTTCTAACAAAGTATCATGCCAAAAAGGAGAGTCTTTTGGAACCTGATGATAAGCCGTAATAGATCGTTCCCATTTTTTACCTTGATAATAAGCTCGCGCTTTCCCCATAAGAGCAGCTACTCTAAAACGATCTGTCACTCCTGTACGACGACTTTCCAATTTCTCAAATATGTTAATGGCCTGATTAACACGATTTAATTCCGCGTGCACTAACCCCAGTTGATATAGAGCCTGATAAAAAAAGGAACTGGAAGATTTAACACGAGAAAAGTGAGCGATCGCTCTACGAAACTTTTTCTTCCGCATCCAATATTCACCAAAGTAATAATGCAATTTATTCCTATCCGCCCGTGAAATATATTTTAAACTCCCATGAGAAATAGCATGGTTCAATAACCGATCATCTTTCAGATGAGCTGCCGCCAAAGCGATTTTTTGTAAACTTTTACCTACATATCCTGGGGCCGAGTTCGATACTAAATTTTGAAATTGAAAGATCGCCGGGTGGTATAAACCCATGTTATAAAGGTTTAAAGCCAGGTGGTACCTAATTTTGTTCTTCTGTTTTGACAAAGCCGGCTTGTACATCAGACGAAACAAGCTTTTCGTAGAAGAAACATAGTCCCCTTGAGAAGATTGCTTTAACGCAGTTTTTAACTGTATAAAAGCTCCCATTTGACTGCGACGTTTTGCTCCTACTGTCTTTCCTTTTTTTCCTTCAGAAGAAAGGGAAAAACTTAAAAAAAACATTAATAAAAAAGAAAAAAAACGCTTTTTCATCTCAACCCCGCAGAGGGATAATAATAACTTAAGCCTATAGAAAATAAGAGATTATTTAAAACATGGAAGCTAGACTGTGTCTCAATAGTGAGATTATATCTGAGGTCCCATCGCAAACCCAGATCCCTGGTAATAGCAAACACCTGACCTAGCCCTATAACAGCTGTTGGTTCCCAAATAATTTTTTTATCCTTTCCCCTTACAATACCACTCATACCTCCACCCAAACTAAAAAAAGTGTCAAAGGCAAGAATCCTCTTATCGTAAAAAGCCATCTTTCCGTAAACCGGCATCCACTTATAGACTAAGCCAGCAAAAACTTGAGTAATTGGTTCTTGCTCAGAAACATTAGCTCCTAAGCTTGCTAAATCAACTGTCACTCTTCTTTTAAAAGTCCATAAATAATAACTACTTAGTTCCACACCATGTTTTTCCAAAAAATTATAATTCAAATGTCCGCCCACTCCTGTATGCAGAAAAAACTCACTCGTCATATTAAAAGCAGAAAAAAAAGAGGCAGACACACGACCGGTTTTAGGCATAAATCGCCGTTGAATAACAGCTATATCAGAGAAGCGAGATAGCTGCACCAAATCAGAAAGCTTCCTGGCTTTTAACTTTTTTACTTTCTTCACAAATGTTTCTTCAGGAGATTCTACATCCTCTCCCAAAAGACTCAAAGCCTTTTTGCCCTGAGCCTCCACTAAAAAAGATAGACCAATAAAGAAAAAAACCAATAATATTTTTTTTATTAAATTCATACTCTTCCTATAATAAAATAATTATACCCGCACGAGGTAAAAATCGGAAAAAAAGTTCTCTACTAAACTGACTATAACTGGGACGAGCAGGAGCATCTTGATCAGGTTTCCATTGGAGATCCCGTGAAATAGGGTTGGGGCCATAATACAGCAAAATATCAATACCTATAGCGAGGGCAAAGTACCTATTAAAGTAAAGTCTCTGCCCAATACCAAAATGACTAGCTGGAACCATGGCAATAGGATTGGTCCCATGCTGCATACCCACAGCACCGGCGCCTAAAAAAGAATAAAGAGCAAAATTTAAAGCAAAAGTTTTGGTAATACTGATTTTTCCATATAAGGGGGAAAATTGATAATTTACAAAAACGGCATATAGAGGATGTGGAGCCAGGCTGGCATCAAAATAAGATTCCACAATTTTTGTGTTTCTTTTTTTTACACCGGATTTTCTTAGTAATATTCCCCTACTAGATAAGCCAGGGAAAAAATATAAACCTGAAATACCCATTCCATGAGACTCATTCCAGTAAAAAGTAAGAGAACTAAACAAAGCGAACCAGTGATATAAAGGCTCATCCGTACGAGCCCCACCAGAAACATGCCATTCAAACCTATTAGATAAAGTGACATTACGATTCAAGACTACTTTAGGATCTTCAAAAACTGGAAAAACATACTCTGAAGCCAGCTCCTGATCAGGAAAGCGAATGACATCCGATCCTGCCGAAGTGGAACACAAAATTAAAAAGGAGAAGTAAAAAAAATAAAAAAACGATAAAAAGATAAAAAACCTCCATCCTTGGCTTTTTAAAGTCTAACCCACCTGGTAAAAGACCTGCCCTTAAATTTTCAATTAATTCAGCTTTTTTGACAAGTTTTGCTCCTATTTTATGCGTAGCTTCTTTGTGGATTCCATGTAAAAAAGAACAACAAAGTGAGAAATATGCTGACTTTTCTAGATTTTTGTTTGCGCGAGGTGGAAAGGCAACAACTTGCCTTCCTGTACTGCATCTATTCAGGAAAACAGTTTGCCGGTGGAGGGTCCAAGGACCTTGGCTTTCTACCAAGAAAGACAAGGGCCGTCCCGACAAAGGCAAATCTGTTTGCCTGAATAGATACATTTACTAATAAATCACTCTCCTCGTAGTTAATAGATTCCCGCTTTCGCAGAGATAAAGATTTATACGAACCACTTTTTTAGCGCAATTCAGCCTGAAGTTTATTTTTCAGACACAATATAAGCTATCCAGGATTCACACTCTTCCCCCTTCTTAACACGAGAAAAACGACCATTCCCCTCTCCGTTCTTATCTGTGCCTTCCCAATAAATATGTGTTCTACGAAAACCCACCTCTGCTAATAACTCTTTTATTTCTGGAATAGTCCATAAGCGCCAGTCGTAAGTAAAAACACGCTCACGCTTTTTCTCCCTTTTACGCTTATAGTGAATATGAAAAACAGCATGATGAGAAATAGGATCAAAACCACTTTGATCCCAATAATAAGTAAAGTCCTCATAATCCACTTTCTCCTCATTAGCTTCCAAACATTGACTGCCTCCGAAGCAATCCAAAATAAGTATTCCGTTGGTATTCAACGACCTCAAACAGTTACGAAAATATTGTTTTAAATCTTCTCTCTTTTTAAAAATGAAATAAGAAAAGTTAAAAGCCCCTACAATATCCGCAGAAGGAATAGCACGACTTAAAACATTTGAATGCATGAGCTTTAATCGTTTTTGTTGTTGGACACTTAATAGTTTTAAATAATTTTTTTTTCCATAGTTTAAAGGTTTATGATCCAAATCTATAGCAACAGCCCGATAAGAGCGATCCAGTTTAATCCATTCACAACCTAAAGCAAAAGTGAAGCAAAAATCTTCACGAAACACCTGAGGTTTTTTCTTTTTCAATTCCCGATAGCATTTTTGTATAAAACGCACTTCTAAATCCGGGGATTGAACGGAATGACGATAATACCAATATTTATCGAATCTCTTTTTCATCATCTTTTATATTCACCGTGTTTAAAAGGCCGGAAAAGAGAAGACACTTGAACCACACTCCTTTCAGGCAACCAAAGACCCGTTAAATGTCCCCCGTAAACACAGCCTGTATCCAAACCTATAGAATTTGTTTTTACCTTTAAGCCCTGCCCAGCCCAATGAGCATAGACAACCAACTTAGAGCCTGTATATAAATCATGCCAAGCAGGAAAAGAAGAATCCCGCATATTACGTCCTTCTCCATCCCAGTAACGAATATTTACCAATTGCTCTTTTTTTGAAAAACGAGGGTGCTCATCTGGAATGACCCCTCCGTGTACAGCTAAAAAATCATCTTCCTCTATATACACCGGCCAACTTTTCATCCAAGATACCCAACTATCTACATCACTCCCCATCTGCTCTTTTAAATCCTTCAAAGGACCAGACAGAGGCAGTTTTTTTTCAATAGCATGGATGAATTTTAATTCATGGTTACCAATAAGAGGTTCTACTTGTTTTTCACGAACCCAGGATAACATCTTAAATGAATCAGGACCTTTATTTATTAAATCACCTAATAAAATTAAGCGATGAGACCGAAAGTTATAACCCGCTTTTTTAAGCAAAACCTGAAGTTCATTAAAACACCCGTGAACATCTCCGACAAGAAATACAGGTACATCCCGTGTTTTCAATAATTATCTGCTTTCCTGTTTTAAAGCTGGAACTGGATCCGATAAGGAGGGCTGTGGTTTTTCTCCCTGCGATGACTCACCTTGATCCACTGTGTGGGCCTTATGTGTGTGAGTCTCTTTCTCTTTATCATGACTGCATTGTTTCTTCTTATTACTGCATGCCTCAGATTTACGAACCTCACAAGAGGCACGATCTTTTTTCTTATTATGGTCCCCTACACCACAATCACCACAATGACTTAACGTCACGGGTATAAAGATAAAATAAAAAAACAGCAGTACAATAATTTTTTTTACCATTACACTCATACCCTATTGATTATTTTCATCCAACCTGTTTGCATTTTTAAAATCCATTATACGAGGAGTTAAAAATAAAAGCAACTCATTACGTTGCTCATCCTTTGTAAAGCGTGAAAAAAGCCATTTCAAAATAGGTACATGTCTTAAAATCGGAAACCCTTCATCTGACTTGGTTTCATCATGCTGATAAATCCCTCCAATCACTATCGTTTGTCCGTTATTTACAAGAACTTTCGTTTCCGCTTCACGAGCATTAACAGGACGGGACCCACTTTGCGCTTCAGGAGGTCCAAAAAATTCTCTTTTCATTTTAATATCCATAAAAATAGAACCAAGAGCCGTAATTTGTGGAGCCACCTCAAACTCCAAATCAGCCGACACTCTCTGGGGAGATGTTTGAGTACCGGCCCCTTGTTGAGTGCTAGTAACCAAATCAATATCCTCTGTTTTTTGAGTGATTTTAGCTGTTTCCCCATTTAAAACCATAATACGAGGAGCACTAATGACATTAATTAAATCTTCCGCCTCAGATAGACCTAAAGTAAAATCCAAGTCTCCCACAGGAGCGAAAGATACACGTAAGCCTGTGCTAGCTGTTCGACCTGTACTAACCCCCCCGGGAAACACCTCCAAGCCTCCATCTACATCTAAATTCAGCTGAGGGTTATCAGGAGTAACACTTAAAGGAGTTCCATCGAAGTTCCAACTGATCCCCAGATTACGAACAAACCTTTCACGGGCTTCAATCACCTTAGCTTCAATCATAACCTGAGTTGGAGACTTATCTAGGTTTTTAATCATAGTTTCCATACTTTCAATAGCACGTACCGTATCTGTGACAATTAAAGAGTTACTGTGTTGATCCACTATCACCTTTCCTCTATCTTTTGTAACTAAGCCCTCCATCAACTTTTGCATATCTCCCGCTTTTTTATACACTACAGGAATCACTTTTACCTTTAAAGGATCTAAAATCTTCTGATCACTTATCATTTTTTGTATAGCCTCATAGTCTCTCTTTAAGGCATCTAAACTCATAATCATAATGACATTGCCTTCCCTTACATACCCCAGTTTTTTTGCCTTCATCACTGTTACCAAAGCCTGATCCCATGGGACATTTCTCAGTTTAATACTAATTTTTCCTCTCACATCTTCTGACAAAACCATATTTAAACCTGTACCCTCTGAAATAAAATATAGAACATCCCTCACTTCCACATCTTTTAAATGGATGGAAATAGGACGACCGGTAAATTGAGGAGTATTGAGAAAAAATTCTTCCAAAGATTTTGCTGGTAATACCTGGCCATTAGAATCACCATAAGAGTCCGCACCGGAAGAAGGGGATAGCCCACTTTGAGAAGGACCTGATAAGCCTTCTTTTGTTTGGCCCACCATCATCCCACTAGCACCACTGGAAATAACCAAAGACCCCGTATCCGAAACATGAACAGAAGGCATACTGGCATTCTCTCTCATTTGTACTATAATACGCACAGTATCACTATCTTTTTGATCCGCTTGCAATAAGGCCATTTGCGTACTAAAGTCTTTCATTACAAAAGGACGCTCCTGCAAACTATCCGATAATACGGCTTCCGGTATTTCAATAATAAATTGATTGTTAGCTTTATTCTCTCGGGATTGATAAGAAAAAGAACCAGTTCCATCCACATAAACTTTGTTTTCCCCGGCCTCATATCGAATATTATTTATCACAGCAACAGAAGTGGAACTTTCTGTTGGTTCCGTAGAATCCATATCATCTGTTATGTCTTCTTCAGGTTCTTCTGTTATCTCTGTAGCAGCTATATCCGCTTCTTCCTCTTTCGTATCAGCAGCAATGGTCTCCTCTTCCATGTCCTCTTCATCAGGAGGAGAAGCTTCTAATGTCTCTTGCTCGGTTACTTCCTCCTTGCTTTCTTCAGGTTCCTCTTCTGAAGGGAAAGCGGAATCAGCCATCTCTTGTTCAAAGTCTTCCGAATCAGCAAACTCGCTTTCCAAATCCTCTTCATCAACAACACTGTCTTCTTTGCTACCCTCTTCAATAAGGTCTGCCGCTTCTTCCACTCCATCCGGTTGTTCTTGAGAATCAGACGGACTCTTCATCGTCTGACAAGAATTCATAATAAATAAATAATAAATAAATAATAAAACTATATGTTTTTTCATTGGTGCCAGTCTATCATGATGCTTCTTCTTATTACCAAGTTTATTTACTTACTTCAAAATATTTACAACTCATGTCATCACACTCCCTTTCCTCTTCGGCTAACTTCACTAGGTTGAGGCTGTTGTTGAGGGTTTAAATCTTGCTTTTCATCCTGATCCATCCAACGATGCAACCTAACAATAATAGGAACATAAGCTTTTTCTGTTTTACTGACTACTCCCGCTCTAGGTTCTAAAATAACCACCTCATCTTCCCGCAGCTGATAGATAACCCCTTTATCTATTCCAATACGATCGTTTTTCTGAAGAGGATGAATCACATTATCCGGTGTTCTAAAAAGAGCTTTCGAAGGACCTAATTTTGAATTCCACTTAATACCCACCAGTTTAATTTCACTTAATTTATATTTTCCCGTTGGATAACTCGGTATGACCTGTCTTGTATCTTCCTCCATCTCTTCCTCTTTTTGAATTTGAAAGGGGACAAAAGGATCTCGTCTATCCTCCGGATCATAATTGTAATCACTAAGCATTTTATATATATTTGCCACTTTTTTGTTTATCTGCATCAAATCCTGAGCTATAGAGGCACCCACACCTTCTTTTTTGTTTTCCTGAAATTGTCTTGCTGATTCTAGTAGATTATTAAGGTCAGAGGAGATGTTTTCTGAAGGAATGTGGTCTGTACCCGTATCACTTTTATTTTCTTTATCTTCTGACAATAATGTGTCCTCTTTAGCAGAAGGAACCGACGGAGGTAATGGTACTGGAGGCTCTTCAACAGAAGCTCCCTGTCGCTGAACCGGTTTTTCACCGTCCAAAGAAGACGTATTCTCATCTTTAACCACAGCTAGACCAGGGGAGACTACTTTGTTTTTCTCGCTATTCTCTGGTAACTTTTTTTCTACATCCACAGAAGAAGCGGAAACAGACAAACTTTCACCACCAGGTAATTTAGTGTCATCTGTCAGCTTAGCATCCCCTTCCGGTTGAGCTGCTCCTTTGGTCTCTGTCTCTACCGGAGTAGGTCGAGCTACATGGTCACTTTGAGCCTCAGCTGGCTGAGAAGCACCACTTTGCCCGGAAGGCGGCAATACATTTTTCTGATTCCCTGAGGGAGGAGAAGCGGGTTCTTCCGCGAAAGCGGGAAATTGAAAAAACGGGATAGAGGTAAATAACCATATAACAAAAAATAAAGAACTTATTCCCACATTTAAATAAAGAAAAACCTGAAAAAATATCTTCATTGTTCTACCCCCCCACTTTCACCTGTATTTTCTATTTTTTCACTAATAATAGGAGAAGTATATCTATAACCATAGATATCCATTTCCATTTTTATTTCATTCAAGCCACCCACATACCTTCTTTGCCTCACTTCACTTAAATTAAAACGACCTATAGTGATAATTTCCGTCAATCCCGTCAATTTAGACAGAAAAACCAAAACTTGTGAAAATAGCCCTGTCACTGTTACACTTATTTTTATTTTTTCATAAAACTCATGATCTTCAACTGTACTGTGATTTTGAATATTCTGCATATCTACACCAGCCGACTTAGCATGTATATTTAAATGATTCAAGATCATTGATGATGTCAATTTATTTGGAATAAACTGCAGGAATTTGTTAATCTCATTCCCCATAAGGCGAATGGCTTTATCCATTTCCTGTAGTTGTTTTAACTCAAAATCCACAACCTCTATTTTTTCCTGTACAGCCGCTTTTTGTTTTTCCAAACTTTGGGTTTCATCCTTAATTGCCTGCCCATTATCATATTTCCAAAGGTAATACACACCGGCAATGCCACCACTTATAATAATGACGATACCTAAATTTAACTGAGATAATATTTTTAACCACAACATATTATTTTAAAGTACTTTTTATAGTAAAATTTCTTCTAATATAATTCTTATTATCTTTTTCCTCTCTTGATTGCTGCAAAGTTACACTGGAAAATAACTGCGTGCCTTCCAATTTCTCAATAAAATTCTGAACCTGCTTGTTCGTTGTACTGGCTCCTTTAATGTCAAACTCTTTATTTCTAAATTCTATCTCCCGCAACCATACCTCCTCAGGAATAACATTTTGTATGTAGTCCAAGCCCGTTAAAGGCAACAAACGACTATCAGCTAAGCCTTGCATAATATCCAACTTATTATAAAATTCTTTCGATTTTTCCACTATATAACCAAAACTTTCCACTTGTTTCTCTTTGTCCTTCCGCGTTTTTATCAGCTGATCCAGTTCCCCCTGTACTATCGTTTTTTGCCTATTTAACTTATCCAGGTTTTGTTGCTCAACATACCGAAGGGCAATAACACCTGCCGCGCAAATACCCACCCTGAAAAAAAAACCAAACACTCTCCAGGGGTCAATGGTTATATTGGATAAAAAACCAGGTTTCTCATCATAAAAAACAAAATCATCACCACCAATATCATCTACAACTGTGGCTGCCTTTGTTTTCCTAAGATCTAATTTCATTCACTGAACCCCCTTATACATGATCCTATAAGCAATGGAGCAAAATGTTTAATATGACTTAAGGAATCTTCCAAAAATTCACTCGCCTTTAATTTTTCAAAAGGATCTAATACACTGGTGGGAATGTTAAATTTTTCTTCTATAGAGGAAATAAGCCCCCTTACTTTACTTCCTCCCCCTGTGAGATAAGCCTGTGAAAGCTCTTCATTAGGAAATTGATTTTTAAAATATTCCTTTCCTACAAAAATTTCATCACAAAAGTAACGATCACTTTCTTTTATAATTTGATCCATTTCCGCCGGCACTTCACTTCCAGAGCACCAACTTACTTTTAAGGACTCTGCCTCTTGATACTCCACCCCCATTTCTTTCATTATATTGGCTGTATAAAAATTACTACCTGCCAGCATGTAACGAGAAAAAATAAGATTACCTTGATTTAAAACAATAAACGCCGTGCCTGATTTACCGATATCCAGTATTAATATATTTTTACCTTTTTTAGCAAAATCAGAGTCCATAAATTTCACACATTCAGATAAGGCAAAAGATCCCATATCAATAGCAGCACATTTGTAGCCTACATCATCAATCAAACGATTGATTTTATTAATATTATCTGATTTAGATATGATTACTAAAAAATTGGTTTTGTTTTCGCTCGTGGATAAAGAGGTTGTCATAGGCATATAGTCATAGTTAATTTCATCTATATTGAAAGGTAAGACCTGGATCATTTCTTCTCTCACCAGATCATCTATTAACTCTTTTTCCGACCGGTAAATTTCTATTTTTTTAACAATAACAGAACGGCCTCCAACGGAGACATATAAGTTAGGAATGGTCTCTTTTACATTACGAGAAATAAACTCGGGCAAAACATCTTGTAATGGTCCCGGATTAATTAAATCCCCTTGCTCCATGCAACCCTCGGGAACAGGGAGAAAGTCAAAGTTTTCTAAAAAAGGTGTTTTCTTTTTGTCTAAAGAAAATTCGGCCAGCTTTATGGTGTGGCTTCCCACATCCAGTATAAAATGCTTTTTTGGCTTAAACAACCACTTCATTTTCCCTTCCCTGAGTTATAAGGTATAATATTAAAACTAAAGTCCTAAAAAGTCAATCAACACTATGCGTATTTCATCTAAAATATTTTTATATTTAACGCATATAAAACAAGGACAAATACAGATGAGTTAATTCCTCTCCACAAAAAATATACATAAGACCAGAAAAGGCCAAATAAGGTCCAAAAGGGATACTTTGTTGCAGGTAATTCTTAGAACGAAACATCATAAAAACACCTGTAAATAAACCCATGAAACACGACAGTAGAATAACAAAAGGCACAGCCCGCCATGTCAAAACAGCGCCAATCCAAGCCAATAACTTAATATCACCTCCTCCTAAGCCTTCCTCTTTACGAATGGCATAGTAACACACAGCTATAAACCACAAAAACCCTCCTCCCATTAATACCCCAGCCAGGGCGGGCCAAAATTCACGCCCACTCTCTGGATTTAAAAGGGCTCCCACTAAACCAATCACAATACCTGATAAAGTAAGAGAATCTGGTAAAATCATTTGCTCTAAATCCACAGCACTGGCCACCACTAAAGCGAAAGTAAAAATAAGATACTCCAAAAGAACATATTTCCACCCTACAAAATAAAATAATAAGGCAAATAAAATAGCCATGAGGAACTCAATGATAAATGGACGAACAGGAACTTTTCGACCTGTTATTTTCTGAATAGGCCAGGAAAAAGGAATCCAGCCCCACTGATTCTGACAATGTAAAAAAAAAGACAAAAAACCAGCCTTTATTTTTTTCATTTCAGAGAATAATTTCGTTAAGATAGCACCCAGACGCCCTAGAATAAGACCTAAAATGAAAAATAAAAGAATACTTCCGTCAAAGGATAAAAAGAACCACTCAGCCAATCTGTTTCCTTTTAAATAAAAGACCTGTAATAATTAACAAAAAGATAATCCAGGAAAAAGAATATATAGAACAAGATAATAGTTCTCCCGCTACCAAAGAATCCTGATATAAAGCCTGCGCCCGCCAATTGAGCTTTTCAAAGTTAGGAAAAACACGAGTTACTATAGAGACTAATAATTTAAAAAAAGAATCACCCTCCCCCTTACCTAGAAAAAAAATAATGCTGTTAGCTGAATGACCGATAATAAAAACCAGCACGGAATATACTAACACCAAAAAAGAGGAGGTAAAGCTACTAAAGAAAAAAGCTATCGCCAAAAGAATTAAAGCTTCTAGAAAAATCCCCCATAAAGCAATAAATAAAATAGCCCCTACGGGCTGCCTATAAATCATATATATAAATACAACGAATAAAGTTAGAAACAGCAAGGCTAATAACAAAATAAAAGAAAGACCTAAAAACTTACCAATAATAAACTGCATCCTGGAAATGGGTTTTGTAAAAAGGGTAATTATAGTTTTTCTCTCAATTTCATGGGAAATTAAAGTACTGGCAAAATAAACAGCAATAACAATAAGACCTATATGGCAAGCGGTAAAGGAAAAATTAATGCTCAAACGGGTTTGCTCGCTTAAACTCAAAGGGCCTAAAATCACACCGGCCCCTACAATAAAAATAACGACAGACCCCAAGGCATAGAAAATCTTATGTCGCTTAACCTCTTTAATCGTATTTATCGCCATCAGAAAAATATTTTTCATTGTCTTATAAATCCTCACCTGTAATGTTTATAAAAGCCTGTTCCAGACTTTTCTTATCTAATTGCACATCTAAAATAACACAAGATTTTTTTCTTAGTTGATCTATCTTATTCTGACAGTCTTCAAGGCTTTCCGTAAAGATAGTGTGCTTTTGTCCTTTTTCTAAAAAAATAATTTGACGCCGACCTTTAATACGATCCAGCAGTGTTTGCACAGAACCAGAATAAGCTACTTTTCCGTTCTTTAACACCACTAAATCCTGACACAACCTCTCCACATCGTAAAGAAGGTGAGAACTGAAAAACACCGTAACACCTTGATGCACTAGCTCTTGTATCAACTCTCCCACATATAAACGGCTATCAGGGTCCAGACCGGCCATAGGTTCATCTAATATTACAAATTCCGGATTATGCACAAGGGCTTGGGCAATCCCTATCTTTTGCAGCATACCCTTAGAATAAGTTTTTATCTGTCTATCCTTTGCTGAATATAAATCCAATTTTTTTAATAAGCTTCTAGCTCTGGATTTGATATCAGCCAGTTTTAAATCAGCAGATAGCTGTCCATAAAAAACTAATAATTCCTCTCCTGTCAGATAATCATAAAACCAAGGCTGTTCCGGTAAAAAACCTATTTTCTTTAAAGTAGAGCGGGATAAAGGCTGTCCATTAAAAAAAGACACCTCCCCAGAGTCAATAGGAATCAATGAAAAAATACATTTTAAAGTAGTTGTTTTTCCTGAACCATTAGCCCCTAGAAAACCGGTTGTCATCGTTTTGGAAACAGAAAAATTAATATCACTTAAAATCTCTTTTTTATTTGAAAAAAGTCCTGATCTAAAACTCTTTTTTAATTTTTTTACTTCTAAGACAGACATAAGACTGTTTTATATTCCTAGGTTCATGGTGACTTAAGCAATTTATTTCTAATCATTTTTATACTTTAAATGGTTTCCACTTGACAAATAAAAAACACCTAATTTATAAAAAAACAACTTTTATTTACTAATAGCCATTTAGTCGGCGCTGAAAAAGTTTTCTTACTCCTTTAAAGTAACCAAACTATAAATAAAAACAAATTGTTAGGACTTTTTCAAAACCAACCATATTTTATTAAAAGAATAACTTTCTATATGTGCCATGTATTTAAAAATATGTCTTTTTAGTATCTTAGTGTTTTGTCCCATTGAAGTCTTATCTGCAAACTTACCTTGTCCAACAGGATTTCTCTCTTCTTTAAACCATGAGAGATACACTTTATCTTCCTTAAAAAAAAGCTATGAACAGTATGGATTACCAAAAAATTATTGATGATTACCCCTATCTGCCACGGGAAACCGAACAAAAACTATTTGAAATCTATAAAAATGGGAACGAAGGAAAAGAAACCGCTTTTCAAATTTTATTTTTATCTAATATACGAAATATACATTATATAGTCATAAACTTTATAAATAAATACCCAAAATGGAGATACCTATATATGATTTACTTCAAGAAGGCATGATATATTTGTTACAGTGCTTTGAGAACTATGACTATACGAGAAACATTAGGTTCTCGAATTATCTTAACCAATCCATCCCCTTTAAATTAAATCGCCATATACAGGACCGCATCAAGCCTATACGTGTAAAAAATTCCCCGGAAAGAGATATGATAATTAAAGCCTTTAGACAGCAGAAAGATAGCAATCCTAATAACTTTAACCCAGGTTCAGATGCATGGCTTCATAAATTTCATAAAGAAAACCCTCAGTTTTCTATGAAAAATATCAAGTATGTTGCTTATATATTTTCACCACCCACATTTTTAAACCTTAACTCTCTAACTTCTAATAGAGGTAGAGATAGAGGTAATAATCGTACATGGGCAGAAATATTACCAGATACAAACACAAATGTAGAAGCAGAAAATATAAGTAAAACAGATTTTCAAAAGATCATCAGATGGGCTAAAGAGAGATTTCCCGAAGAAATAGATCAAGCTATTATAGAAGAGAGAATTGCGACAAGTGAACCAAAAACAGAAAAAGAATTAGGGGATCGGTTTTCCATTACCAGACAGGCAATAAAACATAGATATAACAAAATTATTAGAGAAATGAGAGATATATATGATTTTACCAATGAGGCTCATTGACTCCCGTCACTTCTTCTTCTCTATCTTCAGAAGAAGAACTACCAAAACCAAAAATATAAGATGGAATAGGCACACTCAAAGACAATAAAGCGGATATCACACTAAAATTAGCTGAACACCTGGCTTGCTCAACACATCTGTAATAAGCATATTGTAGCTCTAAATTAACCTGTACATAGAAAGCAGACAAATAACTCACTCCCCCTTTTATACCACCACCTTGATGCTGCACTTGATTTTTATCACCAAAAGTATAAAACAAAGTTCCATAAGCATTAAATATAAACGGTAACTCCACAGACACAAAAGCCCCTATAGCAAAAGGCTGAAAAGGGGTAGATAATTGAGAGTAGTTAAGCGATACTGTTTTTCCTGCCTGGCTAAAACCTCTATCGCCGGTAAGCCCCCGATGTATTTCCAAATGATGAGAGCGAGTACTGTTACTTCCTGTACTATAATGAGTCCAGAACAAATCTATACCTGCAGCGGCCAGAGGTAAAAAATGGTATCCAATACGACTACCCAACACATAACTCATAAATAAGGGGCGAGAGGAAGAAGAAGAATAAGAAGCCCCTAAACTGCCGTAAGGCTCAAGGTGTATTTGCGCTTGAGAAGAAATAGGAAGTAACAGTAAGGAACTTAAAAATATGATGTATTTCATGAGTAGTCCAATTCTGAAAAGAATTATAACACTAATTGTAGCCAAAAAGTCGAAAATTATTTTTATTGCACTTCGTAAAGTGGAATATTGCGCTATAAACTTACAGGAGAATTAAATTAACCCTTTATTCCTTGTTTTTCTGAACAAAAGTTTTAAAATCAAGACTTAAGTACTGTAATTACCCCTATTATTCACCTTGATAAAAATAAGATAACAAATTTTTTCGGAGAAAAAACTTATGGATATTGAAACCACAGCTGAAATGTTAAGAAACATTTATGAAAAATCCAGAAAAAATCTGGGTATAATAAAACAGTGGCATTCTAATCCCATGACTTTAACCGAAAAAGTGCTGTTTTCTCATTTATGCCATCCTCAAAAAGAACAAAAAAGAGGTCTTGGTTTTTTATCTTTGCAGCCGGATCGTGTGGCTATGCAAGATGTGACAGCTCAAATGGCCCTTCTTCAATTTATGCTCGCCGGAAAAGAAAAAACGGCTGTTCCCACCACAGTACATTGCGATCACCTCATTCAAGCCTGGAAAGGTTCTCAAACCGACACGCAAAAATCACTAGAAGAAAACAACGAAGTATTTCAGTTCCTTTCCTCTGCCTGTAGTTGTTTTGGCCTGGGGTTTTGGAAACCGGGGGCCGGTATCATCCATCAAGTTATTTTGGAAAACTACGCTTTTCCAGGGGGATTGCTTATCGGCACAGACTCTCATACTCCCAATGCCGGGGGGTTGGGGATGTTAGCGGTTGGGGTAGGAGGAGCCGATGCTGCGGATGTGATGGCAGGCATGCCCTGGGAAGTTAAAAATCCTGGTATTACTGGTGTTCATCTAACAGGAAAATTAAAAGGGTGGACTTCTCCAAAAGATATTATTTTAAAGTTATTAGGTATTCTCACAGTCAAAGGAGGCACTAATAAAATTATAGAATATTTTGGAGAAGGGTGCTCTACTCTCAGCTGCACAGGAAAAGCCACTATTACCAATATGGGAGCAGAGTTAGGGGCCACCTGCTCTGTATTTCCTTATGATGACTCCATGTCTCAATATTTAGAAGCCACTTATCGCTTAGCTCATGTAAAGGTTATTGAAAGCTATAAAGAGCTATTCTCCGCAGACCCGAAAGTAATAGAAAACCCTCACGCCTACTATGACGAAGTTATTGAAATAGATCTATCCACCTTGGAGCCTCAATTAGCAGGCCCTCATTCTCCTGATGCGGTAACCCCTTTAAGTAAAGTAAAGGAGCTTTGTCAAAAAGAAAAATGGCCTGTACAATTATCTGCTGCTCTCATTGGATCCTGTACTAACTCCTCCTACGAAGACATAGGCAGGTCCGCACATATAGCCCGCCAAGCACGCGAAGCGGGCTTTAAAATGCCACAACATTTTTTAGTTACACCTGGATCTGAATTAATAAGACAAACAATAGAAAGAGATGGATATATAAAAGACTTTGAAGACATTGGAGCGGTTGTATTGGCAAATGCCTGTGGTCCCTGCATTGGTCAATGGAAAAGAGAATATAAAAAAGGCCAAGTGAACACTATCGTAAATAGCTTTAATCGCAACTTTCGCGGAAGGAATGACGCTAACCCGGAAACACTTTCTTTTATCGCCAGCCCGGAAATCACTATCGCTTTGGGGCTAGCCGGGCGATTAGACTTTAACCCTCAAACCGATTTTTTAGAAAAAGATGGAAAACAGTTAAAACTCCATGCTCCAGAAGGGGACATCCTACCCACAAAGGGTTTTTCAAAAAACAAAGAAGAAGGTTATGAAGCTCCAAAAGGTAAAAACATTCTCATTAAAGTAAATCCACAATCAGAGAGACTTCAGTTACTAAAACCCTTTCCCTCCTGGAATAAAGAGAGTTTCCAAAAAATGCTTATCCTATGTAAGGCCAAAGGTAAATGTACAACAGATCACATTTCTCCCGCGGGGTTTTGGTTAAGATACCGGGGACATCTGGACCGTATATCCGATAACCTCCTTATAGGGGCTACCAACGCCTTTACCAATGAAAGAGGGACGGGGTTAAACCTGCTTACGGGAGAAACCCAACCCTTTTCCCAAATAGCCCGATACTACAAATCACAAAAAAGAGCTTGGGTGATTATAGGAGATGAAAATTATGGAGAGGGCAGCAGTCGGGAACATGCCGCTATGACCCCAAGATACTTGGGAGCTAAAGCTGTCATTGTTAAAAGTTTTGCCCGTATCCATGAAACCAATTTAAAAAAACAAGGAGTTTTACCCTTGGTCTTTGCCCGACCGGAAGATAAAGAAAAACTAAAAGAAAAGGACCAGCTGGACATTCTGGATCTGGAAAACTTAAAACCACATAGTCAACATACATTATTGATCCATCATGAAGATGGCTCTCAGGAAGAATGCCCTGTTCTACACTCCATGAACGAAGATCAAATAAAGTGGTTTAAAGCCGGCTCAGCTTTAAACCTAATTAGACAGTAAAATATTTTTTTTCATACTCCTTGAATTTGATCTCCTGTCTCCGTACGAGCCAGATATTCTATTTATTCTCTGTAATCTGTAATGATGGTCTTTTTCAGAAGAGAGTCAAAAATAAATTGGAATCAAGAGAGCAAATGTATTATAATAATCAAGCATAAACGGGATTTATATTGATCATTCCCCGCTGGAGCTAGGACAAGCTTTGAAAATTCAGGGTTTAAAAATCTATCTACTAAGGGGACGAAAACCCACCAAAGTGGGTTTTCGTTTGAAAGTTACGGAAAAAGAATACCCAATGGGTATAATGCTATCTCGGAGGTGATGTATGCAAGAAAGTCTTTTCTTCCTGGCTGAGCAACTGGTGTTTTGTTTATTGATACCTTGGGGTTTATCTTTTATTTTACAAACAAAGCTTTGGATAAAATTGATAAAATTAATGTATTCCCAAAATGAACAAACTTTTAAACTTGTTTGTCTCGTCAGTGGATTTATATATCTCCCTTTGGGTTTATTTCTGGTGTTCACTCATAATGATTGGGAACTAAGCCCTTCTGTTATTGTCACTCTTTTAGGCTGGCTCATTGTCCTCAAATGCTTTTTACTACTCTTATATCCGCAAATCGCTCTCAAATGCCGAGCTATTTACTTAAAAAGCGACTTTTTTTTAAAATGGTATATGAGGATTTGCGGTATCCTATACATCTTGTTAGGGGCTTTAGTGCTCACCCACTTCTGGATTTTTTAAATTTACTATAAAAAACCATGGCTTTTTCAGAAAAATATTTCATTAGTCGGTTCTGAAAAAGTTTTCTCATTCAAAATTGCTAGGTTCTTTTCAGAACCGAATTTAAGGAGAGACTTCTATAAGAATATCTTCTGCTTCATTCACTAAATCTGTATCGGAAAACTCCTTAATTACATAACGATATAGGCGAATAGAGTCATCCACCTCTCCTCTGATCTCATGGATTTTTCCCTGAACGAGCAAAGCGTAGCCCAGCCATTTAGAGTTCGTACCGGGGTCATGCTCCTTCAAAAGTTGGATAACTTCCTCACTACGACCGTACTTTCCTTCGTAAAAAAGCCCCTTGGCTAATAAAAAAGAAGCCTCTTCTCTATAGCCGGTATAAGGGTATTGATCCAATAATTTAGAGAGTGTGACATTAGCGGATTTGTAATCTTCAATAACATGAAGCCTCCTCGCTTCTTCCATCATTTTCTTTGAACGAGCTTTTATTCCAGGAGTATAAAGAGTATAAGAAGCTGGCCCTCTTTGTTTATTTTCTTTTTGCAACAATAAACTCTCAAATACAAAAACAGAACCTAAAAACAATACAACAGTGGAAAGAATAAGAGTTTTTATTGATGTCATTTCAATTTTCCATCTTGTTTAGTTGATTCTGAAACAGTTTTGAATGAAAGAAGCTTTTCTTGCCAAAAATATTATTCCTTTAAAACAACAAATTTATAAATAAAATCGTTAGGGCTGTTTCAGGACCGATTATTTACAGGAGATCTGTTCTGTACGGCACATCCATTGTATCCGATCACTCATCCTCTGGAATATATTATCATGAGGGGAACCAAATTTCCCCACTTTATTATTCAACTGTTTCCCTTTCGGAAGTAATTTCTTTAAATCCAAAGAAGCCACTCCTCTTTTCTTTTTGCCACTTCGAGACGCCCTTCTTCTCGATCTCTCCTCTCCACTACTACTACTACTACCTCCATAACCGGTGAACTTACCCCCTTTGAAGCCTAATAAAACTTTCTTCTTCCTTGCTGGAGCTTTTCCCCCTCGATCTCTTACTCCAGAAGGACCACCGCCACCTAGCCCTCCTAAGCCACCTCCTCCGGAGCCACCACCTCCACCGAGTAGGCCACTCATCCCTTTTTTTACCCCTTTACCCATATCAGGAATTCCTTCTCCTAAATCCGGATCCTCACCAAAAGGATTAGCGGCCTGGGGAAGGGGATCATCCGCAAAAGGATCTGCCACTTTTTTACTCGGGCCTCCTCCCCCTATTCCTCCTGGGGGTTCAACAGGTGGAGGGGTAGGAGGAGGAGCGGGGCAATTCGGTGGGCAAGTAGGCACAGGAGGGGGGCAGTTAGGAGGGCAGCCTTCGGGGGGAGGTGTTGGTTTCCACTCCTTTGGCTTCTGTCCACATTCTTTCATCCCTGCTAAAAGACTTGCTCCTAAATGTGTGTTCATATCCTGAATACGACGATTCGATTCCTGACCTGTTTTCTTACACTCCTCAGATACTTCTCCTATTTTAATCTGTTCTACACTCATATGACCTCTATACATTTTCATATAATGATCAAATAACTTCTTATCACAGGAATGTTTGCTTTCATTATACCCTCCCTTCGAACGAGGGTCATGGTTACAGGTCTTCCTAAACACTTCTGCTACTTTTTCCACCTCTTCATTACAGCCCTGCGAACAAGCATTGGCTTTATTTATACACTGAGCGGCCATAGCTCCTTGCATACCGGCATACATACCAGAAGCTTGTTGAACCGCCTCACACATCCTTTTTTGACCTTTTATTCCCGCTATAGAAACATGTAACTTACCTAAACTACCTAAAGAGGCAGCCAGTCCCCCTCCCACACATTGCTCCGGCTGATAACAGCACTCCCGCGCCTCTTTTTGTAAATCAGAACAAAGCTTCTCGGCCTCCTCTAAAGCCCTATATAAATCCGACTCACAAGCCTGACCTTTCCCCTTCTCACACAACCACCAACTGAAAGGAGAAACCAATTTGTTCTCATCATTTATGATTTCCAGTTTCTCTATCTCACTTTGAACAAGACCTCCCATATCCTCCGCAACTAAGGACTGATATACTCTTTTTTGATTTTCATCATCATCAGATGATTTTCCCTCCTGTCTCATGTGCGCTATAAACTGATAATTATCTGCTGTACTGTACAATTTATCGGCCTCAGTTTGACAATACTCCTTACATTGAGGCTTTTGTTTTGTAGCTTCCTCAGCACATAAAATTGTTTTTTCGTGTCCTTCCGCAATTTTTTTAATTTTCTCTCCGCATTGTCCCGTATAAGCAGCTACAAATGTTTCTTTAGCCTCCCCTATGCATTTCCCTCTCTCTTCACTCCAATCTCTTTCAAATGCCTTTAATGCTCCATCAATTGAACCCTCTGTCATCTCCCGTCCTTCCACCAAGAAATAATTAACAACATCTTCCTTATTACAAATACTATCACAGCCATTAACAAAAGAATTAGAGTGATTAGGACAACCGTGACTGGTGGCTTCGGCATAATGCTTACAAAATGAGACGCACCTTTCTTTTTTTACTTTACATCTACTTACAATAGGATCTAACTTCTGTTTAATCTTATTTCTTATTTTGTTTTCTACTGAGACGGCATGTATTTGAGATAGACGATTTATGTCATCAACAAATACCTGAGTACAAACATGATCATTACATTGACTCTTAAGTTTTTGATCAAAATTTGGACACTTTTTTGTGACTGTATCAATATAGTTATGACAGTAGGCAAAGCATCTTTCACTATAAACATCTTTTACATTTGCTAAGTTTCTTGATTTTAGTGCTTTATCCGCTTCCGCTGCACTTTTATTCTGTTTCGCTGTCTCTACACAGCCCTCCAGAGCACTATACGCTTTAGTAATGATTTTATTTATTTGCTCATCACTCATACCTTCATCATCTGTTTCCAGATTTAATTGGACTTCTTTTTCCATTCTATCACAGCTACAATTATCATTATGAACAGTACGAGGCCAATACGATCCAAAGAACCTGGCATTGTCATTACAAATATTGTGTGCACTGAGATCAACAGGTATAGAATAAACAGGTATAGAAAAAAAACATAAAAAACCTATCATCCAACACATATACCAAACCGGTATAGAAATCGCCCCCTTCAGAGTCTTTCTCTTCCTTTGGAAGAAAACCAGGAGACGATCGCAAAATTCAAATAAACCAGGTATAAGCTTTCCATTAAGAGAATATAAGGAGCAAAAGTGAGTTCGGCTTTGAGCACAATGCACCCGTAGGGTGCTTTGTGGCAAAACGCATGTTTGAACCTTTTGCTCCTTATATTCTCTTAATGGAAGATATATAAATTGTCTCATAAAAAAACCTCAAATTTAAAACCCACTTCAACAATAACCTCTGTTTGCCTGTAACTCTGTTCCCACTCCACTTACATAAACTAAGCACCCCTTTAAGAGAATAAAAAGCAAAAGTGAGTTCGGCCCTTGACATAGTAGCGACTAGATTCCCGCTTGCTCGGGAATGACAGTCTATTCAGGAAAACAGTTTGCCAGCAGAGGGCCCAAGGCCATTAGCTTCTTACCAAGAAAGACAAGGGTCGCCCCGAGAGGCAAAGCCTCGTATAAAGGCAAATCTGGCTTCCTGAATAGATACCACTTTCGCGAAGATGACAGTTCTATGGCAAAACGCATGCTTGTCTTCGCCCCCCACTTTCGCAGGGGCAGGGTCGCGGAGATATGAACCTTTTGCCACTTATATGTTCTTAATGGACAACATATACATTTTTATTCGGATACAAACCTGAAAAACTAAAATTTTATTTCATTTTATAAAATTTCTTTTCGATGTCCTATTTTAGCATAGATAGGTGACAAGGAGACAACACTGTAGGGACCTTATTTCGTACTATCTATAAAAACATCCACATATAGAAAAAGCCTCAGAAAAACTCCCCATTTATCTACTTAGTCGGTTATGAAAAGGTCTTAACAATTTGATTTTATTTATATTTTTGTTATTTTAAAGAAATAATATTAACAAGAAAAATTTCTTTTATTCAAAATTGCTGCCAACAAAAGAGAAAAATGAGTTCGTTTAACCCCGCACGGGGACAAATTTGACACTAGAGAGATTCCCGCTTTCGCGGGACGGGAAGGACAGACAAAGAGGGATAGAGATAGGCTTTTCAGTAGAGAATAGATTACTGCTCCCTCTTAAAAAAAAACTTTAGGCTCAAAGCCCTCCTTATTGATAAGATGAGCGCTGTTCCCCGT